>NZ_JBBAKG010000095.1:0-22880 GCF_040403615.1 Haliscomenobacter sp.
ACCGCAGTGATGGCGTACCAATATTGATGGCCATCAATGATGCTGCGGTCTTGGTATTGGGTGTTTCCGGTGATGGCTAGCAGGTTCTTTCCATCCTGGATTGCATCCAGCCAAAAGGGCTCTTTGGCCGCTTGTACCCGGTAAATGGCATAAAAACGCACCTGGACTTGTCGTCCATTGGCTTGTGGTGCTGCCCAGTTTAGGTTATTGGCATTGTTGGCTGGCACGAGGTGCAAACTTTTTGCTACTCCTGGTGCCTCCAGCGATTTCCAGGTCATGGTTGGTGTCAGGGCGGGATTGCTGTAGATGCGGTTGCAAAGGGAATCGGCCAAACCTTGTGAGTTGAGGCGCGATAAGTTGGCGGCCCGAAACATGATTACACCTGGAATTTCCCGCTGGCGGGTAAAATAAATCTGATTGGGAATTTCGCCAGGGCTGTACAAAGCTGCGGAGCCTACCGTACTCGGATCTGCCCGATAGATCGCAATTCCGGGATACAAATGGCGGCCATTCATTTGGGTTTTCCACCAATTGGCCAGTTTTTCAAAGTCTTGATTGCCGCCAAAACGCCAATACAACTGTGGAGCAAGATAATCGACCCATTGTTTTTCCAACCAAACCACTGCATTGCCATACGTAACATCAGCACCGGACAGGCCACTGATTCCAGTTGGTACGCCATTGCGCCAAATGCCAAACGGGCTTACGCCGTATTTTACCAGGGGCTTGATGGCCCTGGTAGCGGCCCCCAGTTCTTGTACAAATCGGTTGATGTTGTCTTCGCGCCAGGCATTAAGGGTAAGCCCGTTGCTGTATTTTGCAAAGCTGGCGGTATCCTGGTTGGCAATGCCTTCATAAGGATAAAAATAATCGTCGTAATGCAAGCCGTCAATGTCGTAACGTTTCACAATATCGGTTGCCACTTCAATAATGTATTGCCGGGCAGCAGGAATCCCCGGGTCAAGCAAGAGAATGTTTTTGATCGGGATCATCCATTCCGGGTGGCGGATTGAGACGTGCAAAGAATCCTTCGGGTAGGTCGAATTGGTACTCCGAATCACCCGAAATGGGTTGAACCAAGCGTGCAATTCCATGCCCCGTTTGTGTGCTTCTTCGACGGCAAACGATAAGGGGTCCCAAAATGGACTGGGACTTTGGCCTTGCTTTCCGGTAAGGTAATACGACCAGGGTTCCAGCGAAGATTGGTAAAAAGCATCACTCTCGGAGCGGAGTTGAAACAGAATGGCATTGATGCCGGCCTTTTTCAGGTCGTCAAAAATGCGCAACATTTCAGCCTTTTGTTGGGTCGGAGAAGCGCCCCGGGTAGGCCAATCCAAATTGATTACGGTAGAGATCCAGGCGCCTCGAAATTCCTGCTTGGGCGCGGCCACCGGTTGGGCGAAACTCCAAATGGAGATCAAACACAAATAAAGTGGGAGGAAGTAGCAACGGGTCATCTGATGGATTTTCGGGGATTAAATTAAAACAAACCTTTGATTTGAAGGGAATATATTTTTTTTAGAAAAATGTGCATTGAATACTTGCACTAAAATGTGAATCAACCTATCTTTGTTGATAGTAATACTATTATTCAAAAAATAAAAAATATTCGCCATGTCAACCATCGAATTTTCAACCCAGTTTGACGGGCTACGCAGAACGCTCTATTCATTTGCCCTCAACCTGACCAAAGATGAAGAATCTGCCAGAGATTTAGTACAAGAAACTGCTTTTAAAGCGTTTAAGTACCGCGATCGCTATCAGCCACAAACCAACCTTAGGGCTTGGTTGATGACCATCATGCGCAATGCCTTCATCAACGACTACCGCAAGCGCAAGCGGCGTCAAACCCTCAATGACAATACTTCAAACGATTATCTGCTCGATTCAGGAAGGGAAACCGTCAGCAATCAAGGAGAATCCAAGGTAATGATGGAAGAAATGTTTGAAGTAATCAATACCTTGGAAGATTGGGCACGCATTCCCTTTTTGTTGCACTTTAGGGGGTTTAAATACGAAGAAATTGCAGAGCAGCTAAACGTTCCCCTTGGTACCATAAAAAGCCGGATTTTCTTTGCAAGACACAAATTGCAAGCCCAAATGCAATCACTTTATTCTGCTAAACAAATTGAAGATATTTTGAGTTAATTTTGCAAAAAAAGATTGAATGGCAAGTAATTCCAAAATTCATCCCCTTACCCGTTTTTTTTATTTACTCCGGCTGGATCGCAAAGACATATCCTACATATACCTGAATGCGATTTTTGCTGGGCTCATTGGTTTGGTTTTGCCCCTGGGTGTGCAGGCCATTATCGGCCTGATCAGTGGCGGCGATTTTTCTGCTTCACTCTGGATGCTGATTGCAGTGGTAACAATTGGTACAGCTCTCACGGGGATCATCAAAATCATGCAAATCACCATTACCGAAACCTTGCAGCGCCGGGTATTTGTACGCAGCTCTTTTGATTTTTCTTACCGTTTGCCTCGCTTAAAACTGGATTCATTGGCTCGGTTTTACCCTCCCGAATTGGTCAATCGTTTTTTTGATACCCTCAATTTGCAAAAGGGAATCCCCAAATTGTTGATCGACTTCTCAGAGGCCATTCTTAATATCGTTTTTGGCATCATTCTGATCTCGTTTTACCATTCGTTTTTTGCTTTTTTTGGGTTACTGTTGTGCATATTGCTGGTGCTGGTTTATTGGGTCACCGGACCAAGGGGCTTGGAAACCAGCCTCAAAGAATCAAAATACAAGTACGAAGTCGTGTACTGGCTAGAAGAAATGGCGCGTTCGATTAGAACCTTCAAAATGGCTGGGTACAGCCCTTATCCATTGCGGCGCACCGATGGTCTGGTATCCAAATACCTCGACAACCGCGCTGCCCACTTTCAAATTTTGAAATTCCAATATGGGGTGATTGTGGGCTTTAAAGTGCTCATTACCTTTGCCTTACTGGCGTTGGGGAGTTACCTGGTGATCAACAACCGCATGACCATTGGGCAGTTTGTGGCCGCCGAAATCGTGGTGATTTTGGTCATTGGCAACGTCGAAAAGCTGATTCTTACCATGGAAGTCATATACGATGTATTGACTGCGCTAGACAAGCTCGGATTTGTAACGGATCTTCCCATCGAAAAAGCCGATGGCTTACGTTTTGATAAAATTGACCAGGACAAAGGCATTCACTTACAAATTGAAAACCTGACTTTTCAATTTGAAGACGCTGATCGGCCAACCCTCAACGGCATTACGCTAGAAGCAAAGCCCGGAGAGCGGATTTGCATCGCTGGCGGCCAAAGTGCCGGAAAGAGTACTTTGTTGCAACTCGTTGCAGGGATTTACGCCGATTTTGGAGGGAGCATTGCCTACAATGGTTTTCCGATTAAAAGCTTGGATTTGTGCAGCTTGCGGGGCAATATTGGCGATTTTATCCACGATTCACACCTGTTCAAAGGCAGTATTCTCGAAAACATTACCCTGGGCAATCCAGATACTCCACTTGAAGACATCATCTCCTTGGCTGAAACCCTGGGCATTGCCAGTTACATTCGCAATTTGCCCGAAGGATACGATACGCAGCTTTTGCCCGAAGGGCGCAATATTCCACGGACTGTTCGTACCAAAATTGTGTTGCTGCGAGCGGTAGTAACCAAACCCAAATTGCTCCTGGCTGAAGACTTTTTCAAAAGCCTGGATTCCTCCGAACGCGATTTTATCTCTTCATTTTTAACCCAACGAAATGCGCCCTGGACGCTGATTGCGGTATCCAGTGATCCTTTTTTGGCGGTACAGTGCGACCGCATTGTATTGATGGAACATGGCCAAATCATTGCCAGTGGCAGCTGGGAATCCTTGCAAAATCATCCTGTTTTTGATTCCGTTTTTCGGAGCAAAGAATTTCAAATAACCCAATAATTGAATAGCTGATGCTCAACATATCTCCTGAATCCATTTATTCACAGGTTTCTCAGGAAAAATTCAAGTCATTTGAAAAAACTTCCCTTTCCAGCGCCAATGTGATGTTTGCCCGCTGGATGGGGGCGCTTTTTGTCATTGCCATTGTCTTTTTATTCCTACCCTGGACCCAAAACATCCAGTCCAAAGGCAAAGTAACTACGCTTCGCCCCGAGCAACGCCCCCAAACGGTGCAATCTACCATTGCTGGCCGCATTGAGCATTGGTATGTGCGCGAAGGGGATACCGTGCGCAAAGGGGATACCATTTTGCACCTCACGGAGATCAAAACGGATTACTTTGATCCAGAAATTGTAGGCCGTACCCAGCAGCAGGTCAACGCCAAAACGAGCTCTATCGGCGCGTATCAAAACAAAGCCACTGCCTTGCGAGACCAGATCAGCGCATACCGCGAAGAACTGGCTCAAAAGCGAAACCAGTTGCAAAACAAATTGCAACAAAACCGCCTCAAAATCATCACAGACAGCATTGCCTTTCGCCGTGCTATTCTCGACGACTCCATTGCCAGGGTACAATTGAAACGCACCGATGGCCTCTACAAGGACGGCATCAAGCCCCGTACCGATGTGGAAGACAAGCGCTTCAAAGTACAGGAAACCGAAGCCAAAGTGGTGGATGCCCGCAACAAGCTCAACATCAGTAGGCAAGATATGCTCATTTTGCGCACTGACATGAGTCAAGCTATGGCTGAAACGGCCCAGAAAATTGCCAAAGCTGAATCCGATATTGCCAGCGCCCGATCAGATCAATATTCGACCGAAGCAGACATCAGCAAACTGGAAATACAGGTAGAAAATTACCGCCAGCGCAATGCTTTTTACTTCGTACTCGCACCGCAGGATGGGGTTATAGCCAAGGCAATGCAAGCAGGCATCGGAGAAAACATCAAAGAAGGCGAATCCATTGTCAGTATCCTTCCGAGGGTATATACGCTTGCCGTTGAAATGTACATCAAGCCACTCGATTATCCGCTGATCAATTTGGGACAGGAGGTGCGCTTTCTTTTTGACGGCTGGCCCTCTATTGTATTTTCCGGTTGGCCGGGCTTTTCGTTTGGAACGTTCAAGGGTCGGGTTGTGGCCATTGACAACATCATCAGTGACAATGGCCAATACCGCATCCTCATTGCACCAGAAATAGAGGATGTCAAGACATGGCCTATAGCGCTCCGGCCAGGATCAGGGGCTCAGGGCATCGCCCTCTTGGGCAACGTGCCACTCTGGTTTGAGCTTTGGCGTCAGCTCAATGGCTTCCCCCCCAATTATTACCAAAAAGAAGGAAAATCGGAAGAGCCAAAACTAAAGGCGCCAGTGAAGAGGTTGAAGTAGGGGGCGGTCACTTAGGCGCTTCCGGCGCTTCGGCACTTTCGGTCACTGAGCGTAGCCGAAGTGTCGAAGCGCCGGAAGCGCCTAAGTGCCGAAGCGCCAAACTGAAAACCCAAAACTCAATAGTAATTCAAATGAAACCAACCATTATAGCTTTTTTTCTATTGTTTTTTGCGGAAAGCATGCTTGCGCAAACCCTCGACTCCGTTTTAACTTTGCAGCAATTTCTGAGCAATATAAAGCAAGAGCACCCGGTAGCTCGCAACGCTGAGCTGCTGTTGCGTCAGGCCGAAGCCCAGGTACGCCAGGCGCGTGGTGCTTTCGACCCTAAGCTCTTTTCGGATTGGCAACAAAAATCTTTTGACGGCAAACGCTATTACCGCACTGGGGAAATGGGCGCCAAAGTGACCACCCAATGGGGCATGGAATTCAAAGCCTCCTACACCAATGCCAGCGGAAGCTTTCTCAACCCCGAAGAACTGCTGCCCGACCCCGGTCAGGCCGTATTGGGTCTAAGTATTCCGCTGCTCAATGGCTTGTTTTTTGACGCCAATCGGGCGGGATTGAACAGCGCTACCCTCGACCGCGACGGACTGGATGCCGACCGCCGGGGCTTGCTCAATGACCTGCTGCTGCAAGCCGGGATCACTTACCTCAATTGGACAATCGCTTACAATCAACTACAAGTCACCGAGCAAGCGTACCAGTTGTCTTTGACCCGTTTTCGGGGCATTCGCGAAAGTTATTTCGTTGGGGACAAGCCTGCGGTAGATACCATCGAAACCTTCACCCAGGTTCAAAACTGGCAACTCGAACTCAATGATGCCCTCACGGTATACCGCAATGCCAGCTTAGGCATGCGGGCTTTGCGCTGGAACAATGGCCGCCCCACTCCCGCAGATAGCCCCTGGAATTGGCAACCGGAGCGCCTGAACCAGGCGGTACAACTGCCCGCTATGCCCATCGATTCTTTTACACAGGGGCTTGAATTGCAGCACCCCGATCTGCGTGCCCTGCGGGTCGACTTGCGACAATTGGACGTAGAGCGCAAATTGGCCGCCGAGCAATTCAAACCTCGACTCGACTTTAGCTACAATTTATTGGGTCGCGGTTTTGACTTTAGCCCTGCAACCAAAGAAAATCCTACCCTCACCCTCACCGAAGCCCTGGGTACCAATTTCAAGTTGGGGCTCAATTTTTCTTTTCCACTTTTGCTGCGCAAAGAGCGGGGTAAAATGGAGCTGATTCAGATCAAACAATTGCAAACGGGCAATAAATTTGACCAAAAACGTATCGAAATCGAAAACAAGTTGCGCAGCTATTTCAACGATTATGAGAATACCCGCCAACAAATTCAGCGCTACCAGGTACTCGTTCGCAACCTGCAAGCGCTGCTCCAGGCCGAGCAACGCAAGCTGGAAGCCGGGGAGAGTTCTATTTTTCTGATCAATAGTCGGGAGCAAAAACTGATTGAAACGCAATTGAAATTCAATAAGTTGCAAGGAGAATTTGCCAAAAACCTGCTGTCGGTGTATTGGGCTGCGGGGCGCTTGCCATTGCTTTTTTAATCTATAACTAAAAAATACGTCAAAAAAATCATTTCAATAGTTGTTTAACTAAAAAATACGTTATACCTTTGGTTCAACAAGTTGATCGATCGATATGAAACAGTTGACCAAAGCCGAAGAAGAATTGATGCAAATTATGTGGGATCTGGGGCCCAGCACCGTATCTGCCATGCGCGACTACATTGCAGCGCAACAGCAACAAGAAAAACCTCCCCACAGTACAGTATCTACGATTGTGCGCATTTTGGAAGAAAAAGGATTTGTAGGCCACAAAGCTTATGGTCGTACCTATGAGTATTTCCCCCTTGTTACCAAAGATCAATACGGCAAACAAAGTTTGAACAAATTGGTCAATGACTATTTTGCTGGTTCAACCCTAGATCTGGTTTCGTTTTTAGTCAAAGAAAAAAACCTGGGCATCAAAGATTTGTCCGACTTGATGGAAGTATTGGATACCGACGAATAATTGTACACCAAAACATACGCATTGTGCATCTATTGATTTGGCTGCGATTGCAAGCCCTGGATAACTATGCCCTTGAGGGATTGAACCGGGAAACTTTTTGTTCATCTTTTATTAATCATCGCGATGAACTACCTACTCAAAGTCGCCATTTGCTGGCTGGTATTTTATGTGCTGTACCGTTTGATTTTGGAAAAAACGACCTTTTTCAAACTCAATCGAGCCTATTTATTGATCACCCTACTGTTGGGGCTGGTGGTGCCCATGGTGCGTATTTCCCTGGGCGCTCCAGCTGATCCTACCGAGGGCAGCAATTGGCTACCGGAAGTGGTAGTCCGGGCCAATAACCTGGTTAATCAACCCTATACCCTGCCCGAAATCACCATTCAGGTGCCGAGCAGCGCGGCCTGGGACATCTGGCCCTGGTTGTATTGGGGAGGTGTAGCTTACTGTTTGTTGCGCTTTTTGGTGGGGCTTTTTCAGCTGTACAACATTTACCGTCGGGGCAACAAACAAGCGATGGGCAAGTATACTCTGGTGTACAGTGAGGAGGTAAAAGCGCCTTTTTCCTTCATGCGTTGCCTGTTTTGGCCAGCTGAACTCGAAGATGAAAACCTCGAACGTGCGTACATGTTGCGCCACGAGGAAACCCATATCCTGCAATACCATACGCTAGACGTCTTGTTCAGCGAAATCATCAAAGCCGTATGTTGGTTCAACCCACTGGCTTACCGCTATTCCCAGGCATTAAGAGACGTGCACGAATATTTGGCCGACGCGGCAGTGCTTCAAAACGCCAACCGCAAACAATACGGCCACCTTTTGATTAGGCAATCCTTGTCCGGACCTTCGATTGCCCTCGTAAACCATTTTTCTACATCTCAACTCAAAAAACGTATTCACATGATGATGCGCAAAAAAACACAGGGCCGGGCACAATTGCGCTATGCGCTAAGCTTGCCACTGCTGGTTGGACTGGGCTTTTTGTTTGCCCAAATCAACATCGAGGCACAAGTGCCGACCACTTCACAAAATTCAACCCTGCCACCGCCACCGCCTATGATGGCACCCGGTGCAGTGGAAAAAGGAAAAGCAGAAGCTCCTTACAGTAGCATGTCGAAAGAGGTGATTATTCGTAGAGACACCACCCCAAAAGTGGTAGAAGAAAGGGTTGTTCAAGGTTTTCCATTGAACTCCACCCAGGAACGAGAAGTGCCGGTAATTGGTTATTCCTCTAAACCAAATTCGCTCAATGAAATAGTTGTCGTAAGTTATGCCAATAAACGAGATTCCATTCCTGGCGAAGTGTTCAAAGTGGTTGAAAAAATGCCAGAATACCCCGGAGGAATGAATGAATTGCTCAAGTTTTTGGCTCAAAACATAAAGTACCCCGACATTGCTAAAAAAGAAAACATTCAGGGTATGGTGGTGGTACAATTCATCATTGGCAAAGATGGCACAATCATTGACCCCCACGTGGTACAAGGCATCGGTGGTGGAGCCAATGAAGAAGCTCTGCGAGTGGTGAAAATAATGTCCAAATGGAAGCCCGGCTTGCAGAAAGGACAGGCCGTAAATGTACAGTTCAACCTGCCGATTCGGTTTTTGTTGGAAGGAAAGGTAGAGGAAAAAAAAGTGGATGCCCCAAGAGAAATTTTCAGGGTAGTAGAACGGATGCCTGGATATGAGGATGGCCAAGAGGGCTTACTTCAATTTTTGGCAAAAAACATCAACTACCCCAAAGTAGCAAAAGACAACGGGGTTGAAGGGATGGTTGTGGTACAATACATCATTGAAACGGATGGTCGAGTAAGTGGAGCAAAGGTGGTAAAGGGTATTGGTGCTGGTTGTGATGAGGAAGCCCTGCGCGTCGTCAACCTCACCCGTTGGACACCTGGTATGCAAAACAACAAAGTAGTACCTGTCCAATTCAACCTCCCTATACGCTTTAAACTTGACGATAAGAAGTCAAACGCTTTATCTAACAATGCGATTCTCCTCAAAGTTCAGGACTTTAATGCTTCTCCCAATCCCAGCAAAGGGGTGTTCAATTTGAGCTTCCGCGCGGATGGAAAGGCCACTAGTATTGAAGTATACAACCTGGCTGGACAACGGGTTTACCAACAGTCAATTGGCAATTTTGATGGCAGCTACAACGGCCAGATCGACCTGAGCAAGCAGCCCGCTGGCGAGTACCTGATTCGCATCACCCAGGATGGAGCGCAATACAGCCAAAAGGTGATTAAGCAGTGATTTTTGCAAATTGATTCCATTGACTGCTAATGACATTCCTCTTGTGCGCTTGAGCCCGTCATTAGCAGTCAATAAACTAAGTTATTTGGTCGATTTTTTCGATGCCAAAAAACAGGAGACTTGCAAATTGTATTACTTTTAGGGAATTCTAAATTGATTCCCTGATTTATGAAACACAATGTACAATACACCAAAACAAGCTCTAATGGCTTATTCCATTCAAAGTCCATTATATTCCTGTTCTTTTTTGCATTCTTCCACATTGCTCATCTGGTCGCAGCCAATCCTTGTTCGATCGACTCCTTGCCGGAGAAAATTTACCGTACGGTAGATCAACTTCCTACCTTCCCTGGGGGAAAAGCAGCGCTTTTTTCCTACATCACTGAAAATCTAAAATCACCTGCCGAAACTACCCCTGAAAAGGTACACGGCCAGGTTTTAGTACAGTTTGTCGTATTCAAAGATGGAACAATTGGGAAGGCCAGCGTGCTGAAAGGAATCGGTAAAGCTGCCGATGAAGCAGCCTTGACCCTGGTACAAACCATGCCCAAGTGGAATCCCGGAATTTTGAAAGGCCAAAACGTAAGCGTTGAGATGGGTCTGCCCATTCGCTTTGAGTTTATCGCAAAAGGATATTTTACCCAAGACAGTTTAATCGTTGCCGAAGTGGATACTCCGGCCAAGTTTTCAGGTGGGCTTTCAAAATGGGCAAAATACATCGGTGAAAACCTCGAATATCCGGAATCTGCAAAAAGGAATTCCATTCAAGGAGATGTTTTTGCACAATTTATCATTGAAAAAGATGGCACCATTTCCAATCCTACTATTTCCAAAGGACTCGGTTATAGTATGGATGAAGAAGTAATCAAACTCCTAAAATCGGCGCCCAAATGGAAGCCTTCCTACTTAAAGGGAGAACCCGTTCGAACAATAGTTTCAGATTGTAAATTTGTCTTCAGAATATACTGACCTTCACTTCCCCAGAACCTAAAATAATGCCATTAAGAAAATCAGTCTTGCAATTGCCCTTGTTGACGTCGGTATTTTTTTCAATGATTGGTGGTTTGTTGTTCGCGCAAAACCCCACACCAAAGGATTCTACGGTTGGTCCTGTTTACACCAAGGTCGAATTCATGCCCACGTTTCCGGGTGGTTCTGAGGCATTGAAAGCATTCCTTGCTGAAAACGTTGGCTATCCAAAGCCTGCTTTAGCCAGTGGGGTAGAGGAAAAAATCGAAATCCAGTTTGTTGTAGACCGTGAAGGATTTGTAAAAAATCCAAGAATAATTCGGGGCTTAAATGATACTGCCAATCAGGATGCGTTGCGGGTAATGCGCCAGATGCCCCAATGGAATCCAGGTTTAAATGAGGACTTGCCTGTAGCGGTGGAAATGTCCCTGAATATTCCTTACCGCATGTCTCCGATTTTTAAAGTTGTACAAAATATGCCCGCTTTTGCCGAAGGCCAGGCTGCCATGCTGCGATTTTTAGATGAGCATTTAAAATACCCCGAATTGGCCAGACAAAACAGAACGGAAGGAGTGGTAGTGGTTCAGTTTGTTGTCGAAACAGATGGGTTACTCTCCAATCTTTACATTGTTAAAGAACTTGGGTCGGGTTGCGATGAGGAAGCACTGCGTTTGGTCAAATCAATGCCCCCCTGGCAACCTGGTGTATCATTCGGGAATTTGGTACGGGTTCAATTCAATCTGCCCATCCGTTTCAAGATCAAAGAATAATCCCTACCTTCGGGCAAACTCCCGTACCAAGTGAATCGCGTTCAACATCTGCAAAAACTACAATCGGAAACTTTCGACATCTGCATCATTGGCGGCGGCGCTTCAGGCGCTGGTTGTGCCCTCGATGCTACCCTGCGTGGCTTCAAAGTAGCCCTGATCGAAAAAGATGATTTTGCGGCAGCAACTTCCTCCAAGTCTACCAAACTCATCCATGGCGGAGTGCGCTACCTCGAACAAGCCGTGAATAATTTTGACCTGGCGCAACTCAAGCAAGTGCGCCACGGCCTGGAAGAACGGCATATTGTCATCCAGAATGCTCCATTTCTGGCACATCCACTTCCGCTGCTTACCCCTTGTTATTCCTGGGTAGAAGGCTGCTATTACGCCATCGGTTTGCGCATTTATGATGCTTTTGCCAAAGGCGATTCCTTGCCCAAAAGTCGCTGGATCAGCAAAAAAGAGGTAATGGAGCGCACCAAAGGTTTGAATCCGGCCTTGCACAGTGCGGTGCTTTACTACGATGGCCAATTGGACGATGCGCGTTACTGCCTTCTATTGGCCAAAACCGCCGCTGAAAACGGCGCTGCTGTGGCCAACCACTTGCCTTTGTTGGGTTTTGAAAAAGACGAGCAAGGCAAACTCAGCGCTGCCTTGGTAGAAGACGAGTTGAATGGCGAAAAATTTGCCATCAAAGCCCGCTTGTTCATCAATTGCACGGGAGCACATGCCGATTTTGTGCGCCAACAAGCCAATCCCAATCTGGATGCCCGCATCATTCGGAGCAAAGGAGTACACGCCGTGTTGCCTTTGGACGTGCTGGGTAGCAGCGAAACGGCACTTTTGATCCCCAAAACCACCGATGGTCGGGTCATTTTTGCCATTCCCTGGGAAGACAAACTGTTGTTGGGTACCACCGATAGCCCTTATACTGCTGAAGAAGAGCCCGGCTTGGATAAAGCAGAAAGCGAGTTTTTAATCGAAAACCTCAACATGTATTTGGCCAAACCAGTCGGGTTGGATCAAGTGAAAGCCGGGTTTGGTGGTCTGCGCCCCCTGATCGCTTCCGATCCGAATCGCTCTACCAAGGCCCTGGTGCGCGACCATGAGGTAGAATGGGATGAACAATCAGGACTACTCAGTTTGTTGGGCGGAAAATGGACGACATACCGCCTAATGGCCGCCGATGCCATCGATGAAGCTTGCAAACTTTTGGATACCGAACGCCCTTGCCTCACCGCCAACCAACTACTCTCTGGCGCAGAAGGATACGACGCTCAAGCCTGGCAAAACTGGGCTGCTCAAACTGGCTTGAGTCCTGCTTCTTGCGAACATTTGTCTTTGAAATACGGCAGTCGAGCCACCACAGTGTTGGAGTTATTGAAAGAAAATCCCAGCTGGACTGCGCTTTTGCATCCCGATTATCCCTACATACAGGCGGAGGTCATCTACCAAATTCGGGAGGAAATGGCCGCCAATCCCCGCGATGTGTTGGCCCGCCGCTTGCGACTCGAAATGCTGGATTGGAAGGCTACCCTGGAGGCCATTCCAACGGTATGTCAGCTTCTGGCTCAGGAATACAACTGGGCTGAAATACAAACAGAACAAGCTGCAAGCACCTATCAAGCCTTGATTTCAGCCTTTCAGGCAAAAATTGAAACAGCTTGATTGCATTCCAGATTTTTACCTTAATTTCGCCGCTTTAGACAAGCTCTTAGGTCCGCTGTATCGTAACGAATTCTATGGAAAAAAACGCATTTGGAAAGGCTTGGGTGATGGTGGTTTTGGCGGCAGTTTTGTTGCTGGCTTACCCTTTTTTGCACGATCGTGTTCCTTTTTTTAAAGCCAACTTGCGCGACTATAATTTTTACGAATCCTTGCGCAGCACCCAGCCCAAAACCCAAAAAGACAAGAAGAACAAGGATAAAGCCAAAACTCCTCCTCCGGTTGTGGTCAACCCCGAGTCCACGGTGCAGATCAGTGCATACGATGCTGAAAATTTGTACCATGGCTTGACTTTTCTGGTTCCTTTCTTTGAAAAACTGCACCAGCGAAAAAACCAGATTCGAATTGCTTACTATGGCGATTCATCTATTGAGGGCGACCTAATCTGCCAAACCTTTCGCGACAGTTTGCAAAAACGTTTTGGCGGAAAAGGAGTTGGTTTTGTGGGTATCGATAATCCCATTCCGGGTTTTCGCCAGTCGGTACGCCTGAGTTTTTCCAACAACTGGCAACGCAAAACGGTCATCGATAAAGAGCTCGGTCGCTTTCCTTTTGGTATTTCAGGCGAAAACTTTCGGGCGCTGTTTCCTCGGCCTGCGCCTCCCCGCATAGACAGTACCCAACTTACCGTCATCGATACTGCTCCGGCTCCCAAGCCCATTCCTGTACACCATTGGTCAGAATGGGGAGGCAGCAAAAGCTTTTATGGTACCGCCAGTTTTTCCCTGGCCCGCTTGTTTTATGGCCAAACCCAGGGCGACAGTACTGCTCACGCAGCAGGTAAAATCACCACAAGTTTCAATGGCCGTAGCCGGGAAATGACCTTAACCGGACTGGAAAAAGTCAACTCGGTTACCTTGGCCGATTCGATGACCTCCAGGGTACGAGTAGATTTTAAAGTGCCAGGAACATTGCCATTGTATGGCGTGAGTTTGGAAACACCCAATGGCGTGATTGTCGACAATTTTTCCCTGCGTGGCAACTCCGGTGGTCGCCTCACCCTCATCAACGCAGACAACCTGGCCGCTTTTCAGCAAAACCTCGATTACGACCTCATCATTTTTCAATACGGACTGAATGTACTCAATGCCAGGTTGCAGGATTACAGTTGGTACACCAAAGAGATAAACATCCTGATTGCCCACTTTCAAAAAGCCATGCCCGGGGTACCGATCCTGCTGGTTGGGCCTTCTGATAAATCGATCAAAATAAGTGGTGGCATGCACAGCGATCCGAGCGTTGAACGCATTACGGGTGCGCTCCGACAGTCAGCAACGGATAAGCAATGCGGTTTTTTTAGTTTTTATGAACACATGGGGGGCGAAGATTCCATGGTGGAATGGGTGGAACAGCGGCGCCCCAAACTGGCCAACCTCGATTACACCCACTTCAACAGCAATGGCGCCAAAATAGCCGGAAATTACCTCTTGACCTTTTTATTAGGTGGATATACAGATTTTGAGCTTGCATCCAAAAAAGAAGCACAGTAACACCAAAACCAATGCCTATGCCTACCGACGATATTTTGGATCACTTTGAATGGGAAGAAAATCAGCCCATCCAGGAAGACACCGAGTGGGGCGAAGAATTTGATTATTCTCTTGACCCTGATGCAGAAATTGTACGCATCAAAAGGTATCCTTTCAACTGGCAAGCCGAGTTGGCCGTAATTGTGCTGCGCAAATACCGCATTCCCTATTACCTGGCCAATTCGTTGACGAGCAATATGTTTCAGTTTGAATGGGCACAGGTAGATCTGTACGTACACCAAGAAAACGCAGAAGAAGCACTGGCTTTACTGCGTGGCGAAGAAACGGAAGCAGAAGAGGAATAATTCAACAAGTCTAATCAAGAATTATGTCATTGATCAAACCTGTTAAGGGCATTGAGCCCCAATTTGGCGACAACTGCTTCCTGGCCGACTATTCGGTTGTAGTAGGTGACGTAGTGATGGGCAACGATTGTAGCGTGTGGTTTCACGCCGTAATCCGGGGCGACGTAAACGCCATTCGCATGGGCAACAAGGTCAATGTGCAGGATGGGGCCATCATTCATTGTACCTACCTTAAGGCGGCTACCACCATCGGCAACAATGTATCGATTGGCCACCGTGCCCTCGTACACGGCTGCACCATCCACGACAACGTTTTGGTTGGGATGGGCGCCATTGTAATGGATCATGCCATCGTGGAAGAAAATGTGCTGATCGCAGCTGGTGCAGTAGTACTGGAAAACAGTGTGCTGGAGGCCGGCCACATTTATGCAGGCGTTCCCGCAAAAAAGGTCAAAGCCATCAGTGCCGAAACCTTCAAGGATACCATTGAGCGAATTGCCAACAATTATGTGATGTATTCGAGTTGGTTTAAGTGATATAAAAGGGCTAATCACACCCATCCACATCACAAGCCTCTCCATTGGCGGTGACTTCTGCCTGTTTTTTTTCCCAAACCGCTTCCAGGGTTTGTACAAAAGCATCGACGGGTTGAGCACCGCGCAAGGCGTATTTTTGGTCAAATACAAAGAAAGGTACTCCTTGTACACCCAGTTGGTGTGCCATCTCTTCGTCGGCACGTACGGATTCTACAAATGCTTCTGATTGCAACGTTGACTCAACCAACGCTGCCTCCAAACCAATCGCCACGCCAATCGAAACCAGGGTATCCAGATCAGACAAGTCTTTACCTTCCGTAAAATAAGCCTTCAACAAGTGTTCTTTGGCCACATCTTGCAGGTTCTGCTCAGCAGCCAGGTGGATTAAGCGGTGCGCTGCCAGGGTATTGACTGGAACGGCCTGTTCAAAAGCAAAATTAATTCCTGCGGCACGGCCCATATTTTCCACCGATTGGGTCATTTCCTGTGCCTGGGCTCGCGACATCCGGTACTTGCGCGACAGTACATCGTACAAGTCGCCCGGAGATTTGGCCGGAGCCTGTGGATCCAATTCAAAGCTGCGCCAGTTGATCTGCACGATTTCGGTCTGTGGAAAACGGGCAAGGGCAGCTTCCAGGTGGCGTTTGCCGATGTAACAATACGGACAAGCTACGTCCGACCAGATGTCGATGGTCATAGTGGTGGTTGTTTTTCTTAATACAGCGAAACCCTAAATTTGGTTTAGCCAAAATGGGTTTTAAAAATTTCACTCACTTCTGCGATAACCTGAGGGGAACCCGCCAACATCTCTTCTCCCGACCAGCATTTGTCTTGTGTCCCCTGAAAATCGCCCACAATGCCGCCAGCTTCCTGGATCAACAATCCCCCTGCGGCAACATCCCAGGGTTGCAAATGGTATTCAAAGAAAAAATCGTAACGCCCGCAAGCTACATAAGCCAAATCTACCGCAGCTGCGCCCCAACGGCGGATGCCCCTGGTATGGCGCATCAGGTATTCAGATACTTTCTGATAGGCTTCGATCCGACTGAAATCGTGGTACGGAAAACCCGTTGCCACCAGTGCTTCCCGCAAGCCATCGCGATGGCTCACCTGAATGCGCTTGCCATTGAGGTAGGCTCCTCCACCTTTCCAGGCATAAAACGACTCGTTGCGGCTGACTTCATGTACCACGCCCAGCACCATCACCCCCTGATGCTCCAGCCCTACGCTGATGGCAAAACAAGGCAACTGGTGCAAAAAATTGGTGGTGCCGTCCAGCGGGTCGATGATCCAGCGCCATTCGCCGGTTTCTTGAGCAGAGGTGCCTTCTTCGGCCAGAAAAACCGATCCAGGCAAGAGCGCTCCCAAGCCAGCAATCAGTTTTTGCTCCGAAGTTTTGTCTACGTAGCTCACCAGGTTGTTGAACTGTTCGGCCTTAACTTCGATGGACTCCACTTGACCTAGCTCTTTGGCAATGAATTGCGCTACTTCCTGCACGAGTGCCAGAGCCTGGGTACAAAGGGTTGATAATTCCATATGATTGTTGGGGCGACCCTTTGTGGTCGCCCTCTTTGATCAACGTGGTCGCCCTCTTTGATCAACGTGGTCGCCCACGTCGATTAGGGGTCGTCCACGTAGGGGCGACCCTACGCCAATTGATAAATTGCAGACAATTCTCTTCCAGCCTGGTTGTAATCCAGTCCATACCCGATCACAAATTTGGATGGGATGGAAAACCCCACAAAATCCGCCACTAAGGGAAATTGTAGTGCATCGGGTTTGAACAAAAAAGTAGCGATGGCCACTGATGCGGGCCCTTGCTCGCGCATGCTGTTGCTCAACTCGTAAAGCGTTCGGCCCGAATCGATGATGTCTTCGACCAGTATGACGTGGCGGTCTTTGATGTCGATGTCCAGTCCCATGTTGGTGGTCACTTGCCCTGTGGATTGCAAACCCACATACGAGGACAGGCGCATAAAGGTAATCTCGCATTCGAGCCCGGCTGCGCGTACCAAATCGGCGGTGAAAATAAAAGCTCCATTCAATATGCCAATGAACAACGGGTGTTTTCCTGCGTAGCGTTCGCGCAGTTCAGCCCCAAGTTCCATTACCCTTTCCTTTATTTGGTCTTCGGCAATAAATGGTTTAAATTGGAGGTTATTTACAGTAATCATTGTTGCTAATTTGAACGGTTGTTGAAGCAATGAATTAGCCGCAATGATACCAACAAAATCAGGCTAAGACTAGCAATAAGTCGATGTTTTTTTAAGCGAAACCAATGAAAGCAATGTTTGTAACCATCTCGATGATCATCCTGAGTTGGGCTTGTCGGCTGACTCCAGGCACAAATGATACCCTGAGTACCACCGAATCCTTTCCCAAGACTGCGTTTCCCTACCGGCTGAACGAACCCAATCGCAGCATAGTCTTGCCCGAATTGCTCCAGGAAATTTCTGGGTTAAGTATGGGCTACAGCGACAAATTCTTGTTGGCCGTACAAGATGAGTCGGGCATTTTGTTTGTCATCGATCAGGAAACCGGCAGCATCAAACGGAAAATTCCTTTTGGAAAATTGGGGGATTACGAAGGGGTTGAAATTGTAGGGAAAGACGTGTATGTACTCAAGAACTCAGGCACTTTGGTCTGCATCAGAAATGTAGATGCAAAGGAGCAAACCCTCGAAACTTTCAATACGCCACTCAAAAAAGAAAATGACGTAGAAGGACTGGGTTACGATGCTGCCCACAAGCGCCTGTTGTTGGCCTGCAAAGGCAATGGTGGATTGACTAAACCCCTACCCAACCGCAAGGCCATTTACGGATTTGACCTTGTCAAAAAAACGCTGGATACCATCCCGCTTATCACCATCGGACAGCTTGAAGTGCAAAAATACCTCGCCTTGCATGCCAAAGAAAGCCGCGTAGAAAAATTGGTGGAGTTTTTTGCCGATCGCAGCAAATTTGAATTCAGCCCTTCTTCCATCGCGCTTCACCCGCTCGATGGCAATTTGTACCTGCTTTCAGCAGTCGGAAACATCTTTATGGTGATCAATTTCAAAGGTGAAGTTGTTTATATGGAGCATTTGAAAGGCAAATTGCACAAACAACCCGAAGGACTGTGTTTTGATTCCAAAGGAGGCCTTTTCCTCTCCAACGAAGCTGGAGACGATTTGCCGGGAATGATTTATTATTACAAGCCTTTGGCCAATTAATAAACCGGGTCTTTTGTTTGTTTCTTTAGCACAATTGCCTGAACTTCGCAGCGCCATAAAGTTAGATTTATGGCTAACTCCACAATTATGACAACCATTGACCTCAATACCCTATGAGTGTAGTAGAATTGCGGGTTCCCTCGGTAGGTGAATCCATCAACGAAGTAACCTTGTCTCGTTGGTTAAAAGCAGATGGTGCTTTTGTCAACCTCGACGAATCGCTCTGCGAATTTGAATCGGATAAAGCAACGCTGGAATTCCCTTCGGAAGCCACGGGCAAACTGATCCACGTAGCCAAAGAAGGCGACGATTTGGCCATCGGTGCCCTGGTCGCCAAAATCGATACCAGTGTCAGCGCCGGAGAAAGTGTACCCAACACGCCACCTGCGGTAGCACCTGCTGCCAGTACCCCCAAGCCAACCAAAGCTGCTGAACCAGCCGGAACCGCCAACTACGCTACGGGTACCCCATCTCCTGCTGCGGGCAAGATTTTAAAGGAAAACGACATCCCAGCTACTGCGGTAGCCGGTACAGGTCGCGATGGCCGCATCACTAAAGAAGATGCTACAAAAGCAGTGGATGCAAAACCTGTTGCACCTGCTCCCAAAGCAGAACCCGCTTCAACCCCCGCTCCTGCCCCCAAAGCCAGTCCAGTCGCTTCATTCTCTAGGGATACCGAGCGCAAGAAGATGACCCGCATGCGCCGCACCATCGCCAAGCGCCTGGTGAGTGCCAAGAACGAAACCGCCATGCTGACCACCTTCAATGAGGTAGACCTGACCGAATTGATGGCGCTGCGCGAAAAATACCAGGAAAAATTTGTGGCCAAATACGGCATCAAATTGGGCTTCATGTCCCTCTTTGCCAAAGCCTGCGCCAAAGTCCTGCTGCAAATGCCCGAAGTCAATGCCATGATTGATGGCGAAGACTTTGTGTACCACCATTTCGCAGACATCTCCTTTGCGATATCTACCCCCAACGGTTTGGTGGTGCCTCCTATCCGCAATGTGGAATCCTTGAGTTTTGCGGAAATTGAAACCGAGCTCAAAAACCTTGCTGGCAAAGCCCGCAATGGCTCACTGACTCTCGAAGAAATGAGCGGTGGTACCTTCACCATCACCAATGGTGGCGTGTTTGGTTCCTTGCTCAGCACCCCGATCATCAATGAGCCCCAGTCGGCGATTTTGGGGATGCACGGCATCAAAAACCGACCAGTGGCAGTAGGAGATAAAATCGAAATTCGCCCGATGATGTACCTGGCCTTGTCTTACGACCACCGGGTGATCGACGGCAGTTCTTCGGTGACGTTCCTGGTTAAAGTGAAAGAATTGATCGAAGATCCGATTGCGATGCTGTTGGATATTTAATCCTTGTCTATGTTGTTGATCCTGCATTTTTTTTTCTGCTTTTTGGGTAGGCAAAGTGCTACAGAACTCCCTCCAGGCCTGCTGCGCTTGCAAAAAGCCTATCCCGAATTTGTAGACAAGGTAAATGCCAACAGGGTCATCTTCAAAGACGGGACGACGTTTGCATTCGATGATGGCAAAAAGGACAAAAGCTTTCAAGAATTGCTGGATCAACCCGATCTGGAAGACCAGTTTCGCTTTGTGTATCCCCAAAAATTTCCTGGAAAGGAAGGTTTAGGTGCCAACCAGGATCCTGGACGCATTCGTTTCATGCCTTTTTACATGAAAATGTACGGCAATACCCAGGAAGAAGTACGGGCCAACCTGCGCGAAATCGTGTGGTTGCCCAAGACCATTGGTGCCAAAATTATGGTCACCAAGGTAAATGGGGTAGACAAAAAACTTGAAGCGATTTCACAAGAGTTGGACAAACTGCCTGCCCTGAAGCAATACCTCGAAGATCCCGGTGGCACTTTCCTCTGGCGGGTGATCAAGGGTACCAATCGCTTGAGCATGCACAGTTTTGGCATGACCATCGACATCAACGTGAAATACTCTCACTACTGGCAATGGGATTGCAAATGCACCAATGAGGACGCCAAATTAGGCTACAAAAACAGCATTCCTAAGCAAATTGTCGATATCTTTGAGAAACATGGATTCATTTGGGGCGGAAAATGGTACCATTACGATTCCATGCATTTTGAGTACCGCCCAGAGTTTTTGCCCTAGAAAATGGTTGAACCTTATTAATCCTCATTTTCAAAAAAACAACTTGCCATGAAAGCACTTCTTTCCCTCTTCTTGCTGATCGGATGCTTGTCTTGCTCCCAGGCTCAGGCTCAAACGGGCATCATCACCCAAGACGTTGCTGCCTTCAAAAAGTCCATCGCATCCAAAAAAGTACAACTCCTGGATGTGCGCACTCCTGCTGAATTCAGCGCCGGAAACATCACTGGAGCCACCAACCTGGACGTAAAAAGCGAGCAATTCAAGGATATGGCAGGCAAATTAGACAAAAAACGCCCGGTAGCGGTGTATTGCCGTTCGGGTATGCGCAGTGCAAATGCTGCCAATATCCTCAAAGAGATGGGTTTTAAAAAGATCTACAATTTGGATGGTGGGTATTTGGCTTGGACGAAGTAAATGCTCACCTCATTTGGAACGATTCTGAAAAACAAAAGAACACAAAGCGCAACAAGATCAATGGTACTTGTTGCGCTTTGTGTTTTTATACTACGGCCTGCTCACCACCTTATCCTTCGGATACTTCAGCCAATATTTAAACCTCAGCGTCTTACTGCTAAAGGCTGGAATATCAAGTCTCCAGAGCAATTTCCCGAAGTCTGCGCTGTACTGCGCGCCACTTTTTTCTTCCAGTTCCACGGTGATTTCTGCTTGTTTGGATACCGGGATTTGATCCAGTATTTCGATATTGATGGGGACTTTCTTGTTGTTTTTTACCACGATGTCGTATGCCACGAGTTCCCGTTTGTAGTTGTTCAAAAACTTGGGGGTGTAGGCCAGATCGGTTGGTTTTACCCGCTTGATGCTGATGTCTTCATCGCGGCCAAGCGAAAGGAGCAAGGTATCCGAAACCGTTTTGGTGTCGATCTCTGATTGCCCCACGTAAGTATCTTTGAAGAAAATCTGCGCTGTACCCGATAGCAATCCATACCGCCCGTAATTGGGGATTTTGGCCAGCAGAAATACGCCGGGATCCAGCTTGGGTACGGCGTGGTATTGGAAGATGGCCTCCATTTGTTCTTCTTTGTAGCGCAGCGTTTGGGGTTCGGCTCCAGATACGATGCTTTGCGGTGCAGTGATTTCAAACTCTTCTCCGCTGGTGCTTTCCTCGGGTTGTGCCGGAGTTTCTTCATCCGTTAATCCGTCCGCATCTACAGGGGCATCAGAAGGTTTAGCCATATCTCGACGATTGTCAGAACTCCGTTGTGAGAGGTTGTATGCATTTGATTGATACCCCGAAACCACGACTTCATTCAAAACCTGTGGGTAACGCGCTACATAATAATCAATGGTTTGTGGAGTCAAAATGGGGCGATTGTTGTCACTTAGGGGCCGGGCAGAAGACAATTTGAGTTTGACCCCTTGCCAGTCAAAACCGGATTGCTGGCTCACTACGGCTTTGTACACCATGCGCAGGGGCTTGTCGACGGCCTCAGCACGGAGGTCGTAGGCAGGCGTCCAACTGGCACGGGTGATGAAATAAATGCAGCTGATGTTGAGGGTTTGAGCGGTAGCGGATTCGATTTGGAGCACGATTTCGCCAGAGGTTTGGGTTTCGCGGCGACTTAGTTTGCCGAGTCTTTCGCTCATGGTGGCAATGCTCAGGCTTTCCTTGCGGCGTTGAAAAGTGATTTCCAATTGACGGTTTTTGATTTCGGTAAGGCGGGAGCGGTAGTACTGCGACATTTCTTTCCAGTCATTGACGCTGAGGTTGTTGTGCTCGCCGGTTCCCACGCGTTTTTGGTTTTCTTGCAGGTTGCTTTCTTCTTTGGCGAGAATTTCGGTTTCTGACACGAGGCGCAGGATGCGGTCGTTGACCATTTCAATGGAGTCTTGTAGCACTTTAATGGCCGATCCATTGGGCTGATTCAGTTCGATGGTGGCCTGACGAAAAAACGCCGAAAGCAAATCCGCTTTGCCTTCAATGCGTACTTGCAGGCTGTTGGGATTCATGTCGAAGGGCAGTTTTTCAAACACAATCTGGTTGTTGCCGGCGGCCAAGCGCACGGAAGCGACATTGCTGAGTTTGGCCCCGCTGCGGTAAACCGTTACCTCCGCAATGCGGGAAGGGAGGCGGGTTTCGGAAAAGGCGGTTATGCC
>NZ_JBBAKG010000096.1:0-22833 GCF_040403615.1 Haliscomenobacter sp.
AAGAAGCGTTAAAAGAATTTTTCCTGGTAAATAAAATTGTGGAGGAGTCGCAATCAGAAGGATATTTTTCAATTTACATCAATTCTTATATTGCTCAATGTTACCAAAAGTTGGGTGATTTACAGAAAAGTATCTTTTACGCAGAAAAAAGTTATCAACAAGCTTTGTCGGCTGAACCAAGAATGAAAATTAAGACCAGTTTATTGCTTTCAGAAGTATATGAAGAAACAGGTCAGAACAAGCAGGCTTTTGAATACCTAAAAAAGTATCGAAGCCTAATAAAAGAGAAGGAAGAACAAGACATCGCCAATCTTGCGACCAATCTGGCAATTGAAAACTTTACTCAAAAAAATGAGCAAGAGAAAGCTGCATTTGAAAAAGAGAAACTAATTCAACGCTGGTGGCTATTCAGCATTGCAGCAGCTTTGCTATCTTCTTTTGTTTTCCTTTATTTTTTATATCAAAGCAACAAACACAAACAAAAAGCAAACAAGTTACTCTCTCGACAAAAAGAAGAGATAAATCTTCAAAGAGAAAAAGCAGAAAAAACGCTTACTCAACTCAAAACCACCCAAGCCCAACTCATTCAATCCGAAAAGCTCGCCTCTCTCGGTGAGCTCACCGCAGGCATTGCGCACGAGATCCAAAACCCGCTGAATTTCGTCAATAACTTCGCTGAGGTCAGTGCGGAAATGTTGGAAGAAATGGAAGAGGAGTTGGACAAAGGCGACACCCAGGAAGCTAAAGCCATTGCGGCTGACCTCAAGCAAAACCTCAACAAAATCAACCACCACGGCCAACGCGCCTCCTCCATCTTCAAGGGGATGCTGGAGCACTCGCGGGCGAGTACAGGGGTGAAAGAACCTACCGATATTAATGCCCTGGCCGATGAGTACTTGCTGCTGGCGTATCATGGCTTGCGGGCGAAGGACAATTCTTTTAATGCGACGATAGAGATACATTTTGATCCTGATTTGCCGCTGGTTTCGGTCATTCCTCAGGACATTGGTCGGGTGCTGTTGAATTTGATCAACAATGCATTTTATGCGGTTGCTGAGCGTAGCCGAAGCACCGTAGGAGCACCCCTCGCGGGTGCCCATGTCCCATACCAACCCACCGTGACCGTTTCCACCCAAAAAACGGGTGATCAGATCATCATCAAGGTTCAAGACAACGGTAACGGCATCCCCGAATCCATCCGCGACAAAATCTTCCAGCCCTTTTTCACCACCAAACCCACCGGGCAGGGAACTGGATTAGGGTTGAGTTTGAGTTATGATATTGTGGTGAAAGGGCATGGGGGAAGTTTGGAGGTAGTTTCCAAAGAAAATAAAGGCTCCGAATTTATCATTAATTTATAGTATTGAAACAAAAGTAAGAAAAAAGTATTTTTATGTTTTAAAATCATTAATTTTGGTAAAAATAAAAACACAGGTGGAGTTAATAAAAGACATCAATAATCTGCACGCTGAAGCACGGCAAATCATCGATAATGGGCGCAAAGCAGCCCATCGTGCTGTAAATAACAGCATGGTGAAAACCTATTGGGAATTAGGGCAACTCATCGTAGAAGAAGAACAACAAGGTAAAGAACGTGCAGAATACGGAAAATATCTCATAACGGAATTGGCCGATCGCCTGCAAAAAGAATATGGATCCGGCTATTCTAAACCCAGCCTTTGGAATTATAGACAATTCTATCTGGCATTTCCAATTCTCTCCGCACTGCGGAGAGAATTGACTTGGACACACTACAAACTCCTCATGCGTGTACAAAACCTAGACGCAAGGTCTTTTTATGAGCAAGAATCCATAAAAAGTGGATGGAATACCCGGGCCTTAGATCGCCAGATCACCACCTTCTATTTCGAGCGATTATTGGCGAGCCAGGATAAGCTGGCCATAGAAAAAGAAGCTGAAGAAAACATCACTCAAATAGACAGAGATGTATTGGATTTTGTCAAAGATCCTTACGTTTTGGAATTTTTAGAGATTAAACCAGATCATAGGTTATATGAAACCGATTTGGAGCTATTGCTAATCGATAATTTACAAGAATTCTTGTTGGAACTTGGGCGTGGCTTTTCATTTGTCGCCCGACAAAAATACATTCGTGCGGGTGATGAAGATTTCTTTGTTGATCTGGTTTTTTACAATTATGTGCTCAAATGTTTTGTACTGATTGACCTTAAAATTGGCAGGCTAAGCCATCAAGACATTGGGCAAATGGAAATGTATGTTCGAATGTATGAAGATTTGCACAAAATTGAAGGCGATAACCCGACGATAGGCCTTATCCTTTGTTCAGAAAAAACGGAAGCTATTGTCAAGTATTCTGTTCTAAGTGAAAGTCAGCAAATTTTTGCCTCAAAATACTTGCTTTATTTACCTTCTGAAGCCGAACTGAAAGCTGAATTAGAACGAGAACGATTGTTGGCTGAATTGAAATTAAAGAAGCCTAATGAATGAATCAGAAACCATCCGCGACAAAATCTTCCAACCCTTCTTCACCACCAAACCTACCGGACAAGGAACGGGTTTGGGGCTGAGTTTGGCGCATGATATTGTGGTGAAGGGGCATGGCGGAACGCTAAGCGTGTCCAACATACCTGGAGAAACAACAACTTTTGAGCTTCGATTGCCCTTGCATTAGTTGTAGACGCTTTGTTTGTATAAGAAACGATGAAAAAAATTCACTCCACTCACTTACTTCTCCTCTTTTGGCTGCAATAAAGGATTAAGAAGCGCTTAGATGCCTTTCTGATGTATAACCCTAAATCAACCCTTATGACCATCCAAGCAACCCTTGAACCTACAGCCAAGTCGGAACGGATTTTCGCCATGGACATCATCAGAGGCATTTCCCTCTTTGGCATTCTGTTAATGAACATCATCAATTTCGGCTTATACAAAGCCTATTTCGACCCGACCAACAGCGGCGGAGCCACGGGTTGGAATCTCACGGCGTGGTGGATGAATACGCTCTTTTTTGAAGGCACCATGCGCGGGATGTTTTCCATGTTGTTTGGAGCAGGCATTCTATTGTTTACAGGCCGTTCGTCCGAGAACAAGCAAGGCAGCGCCGCAACTGACCTTTTTTTCCGCCGCTTGTGGTGGATGCTGATTTTTGGTATCATTCATTGTTATCTGCTGCTCTGGGAAGGCGATGTATTGTATTGCTACGCACTAGTGGGTATGTTTGCTTTCAGCTTCAGGCACCTGGCACCTAAACAGCTGATTACAGGCACTATTGTAATCCTGCTCCTGGCCACTGCATGGAACCTCAAAGATTATTTTCAGGTAAAAAACACTTATGAGGCCTCCGCTGCCGCGAGTTTAAAGCAAGAAAAAGGACAAACCTTAACGGAAAAAGAAACAGCAGCCATTGAAAAATGGGCGGCGAAAGTCAAAGAAGCGAAAGCCAGCCCCAAGGACTTGAAAAAAGAAATGGCCGCAAGGAGCAAGGATTATTGGAGCATTGTGATGCACAAAGCCCCGGATAATATGGCAGTAGAAACCTTTTTTGTGTACCGATACAATTTTCTGGATACCCTCGCCATGATGCTATGGGGAATGGCCTTTTTCAAAATGGGCATTCTTAGCGCGCTTAAATCAAGGCGATTCTATTTGCTGATGGCTTTAATCGGTTATAGCATCGGCATTCCCGTCAATTATTATGAGAGCTGGCTACAAGTATCCCATAACTTCTCTGTTGAATCCATTTATCAATCCTGGTTGACGTACGATTTGGGTAGGGTGGCTACCACTTGTGGGCATGTTGCACTCATCATGCTATTTGTCAAATCCGGTATTTTACCCTTTTTACAGAAGGCCCTGGCTGCTGTAGGGCAAATGGCTTTTACCAATTACGTCTCCCATTCGATTATCTGCAATTTTATTTTCCTGGGTTACGGTTTTTCGATGTACGGCAAATTGCAGCGCTACGAGTTGTATTACATCGTTGCCGGCATCTGGATCTTCCAATTGATTGTCAGCCCAATATGGTTGAAATATTACCGTTTTGGTCCCTTGGAATGGGTTTGGCGGAGTTTGACGTATTGGAAAATGCAACCTTTTTCAAAAGTGCAACCCAAAAAGTAAAAAATGACTTCATCATCAACTGTAAGGAAACATTTTAGCATGAAAAACACCACCTTCATCCTCTGCTGCCTGTTTTGCGCAGCCTTGCTCCAAAATGTAGGAGCGCAATCCGCAGCGAACCCTAATCCACCTCAGCGCCGCCTTCGTGAAGTCAGCTTCCACGGCAGTGGCTACGCACGCGGCCTGCAACACGGCCAACAACTGAAAAAAGAAATCGGCCAAATTGTCGCCAAATGGAAAAAAAGCGTGGAAAATCAGTTAGAGAAACCGGCCGATCAGGTGGTGAAGGATTTTTTTGCTTACGCTCAATTCGATGCAGCCATCAAAAAATGGACGTCCGATCTGTATGAAGAGGTGCGCGGCATCGCCGACGGTTCGGGGCAGACCTTCAACGACATCATGGTACACAACCTGCTCGACGAGTTTTGGGTGTGGCAGGATGCCCGCGACAAGCACCATTGCAGTGGCATCGGCGTACCTGCCCGCGACGGCAACCCCGGCTACATCGCCCAAAATATGGACTTGGAAGGCTACACTGACGGCTATCAGGTCTTGATGCGCTTGGCAAAAACCAAAAAAACGCCCGAACAACTCATCCTCACCTATCCCGGCCTCATCGCCCTCAATGGCCTGAACGAAGCGGGCATCGGAGCCTGTATGAATACCCTGATGCAACTCAAAGCCAACGCCACTGGCCTGCCCGTCGCTTTCGTCGTGCGACACATCCTCAACAGAACCGACAAAGACGAGATATTGCGCTTCATCCAAAGCGTACCCCATGCCTCCGGGCAAAACTACATCATCGGGATCAAGGGCGAAGTCTATGACTTTGAAGCGTCTTGCAACAAAGTCGTGCGTTTTGATCCCAAAAACGCCAACGGTACGGTGTACCACACCAACCACCCCATCGCCAACGACGACCTGAAAGACTGGTACAAGGAGCCGGAAAAAGGAAACAGCAGCATCCGCCTTGCTTCAGTGCAGGGGCACATCGCCGCACTTCCCAACGCAAAAGACGCCGACATCAAAGCCGCCTTGCGCGCCAAGGACGACCCGGGCAACCCCGTTTGCCGTACTTTCAACCGCTGGGGTGGCACCTTTGGCTCGGTGGTAATGACCCTGACAGGTAATCCCATGCTGCAAATCACCGCCGGGCCGCCGGATGAGTCGGAGTACAAGGAAGTGCAGTTTGGTAAGGGCAAAGGAAAAACTGAATAAAATGAACTCAAAAGGCCTATTTCTGCTGTTACTCTGCCTGCTCACTGCTTGTTCCAATCATTCAGCCACTCAAAAAGAGGATACTGAGGCCAATTACTACACCCAAGCCAACACCAACCGCACCGCCGCTGAATGGGAACCCGCCAAAGGAACCTTGGTTGCATGGCCTTTGGCTTTGCCTCACAAATTGCTGGTAGAACTCGCCAAAGACAATCACCTTTACACCTTGGTTGAAAACGATTCCATCAAAAAAGAAGCTCAAAAATGGTACGCCCAATGGGGCATTGAGGCTTCCCAAAATACATTTGTGTATGTACCTCGGGGAATCGACTTTTGGTGGACGAGAGATTGGGGCCCAAGTGCAATATTCACACCAGATGGCAAAATGAAACTCGCAGATGCCAATTGTCTTTATGTCCCGCCCAGAGCCAAATGGGGTTGCAGTGATACCTTGTATTCTTTGTTCTCCGATACACCACATGAAGCCTTAAAATCGGAAATAGATGATGCAACGATCGTGCCATTGGGGAAAGGATTAAACAAGGAAGTATTGAATCTACCTTTTATCAATACGGGCGGCAATTTTATGACTGATGGCTTGGGTACGGCTTTTTCGACTTGCATTTTACCCAGCGAAAACAAATTCCACAAGATACCCGAAGCCCAGTATTTCAAACTCAACAAGGAGTTGCAAGGAATCAATAACTACCATATTGTTTCCAATTTTGAAAAAATGGGCATTCAACATATTGACTGCTTCATGAAATTATTGGATGAAGAGCGGATACTGGTTGCCGAGCCGCCTGCGGATCATGAGTTATATCCCGTTTATGAGAACATCGTTCAAAATGAGTTGAAAAAGATAAAAACAGTATATGGTCGACCTTACGAAATTTTGAGGTTAAAAACAGACCGATACGAGGGTGAGAAATTAGCGGCGTATTCCAATTCCATCATTGTCAACAAAACCATTTATGTTCCGCTGTTCCAAATTAAAGCCGATCGTGTTGCCCTGCAAACCTGGCGAAAGGCAATGCCTGGTTATACCGTAAAAGGTTTTGAGTTTGCCTTGAAAGACGAGCCGTTCCTTGCCCCTGGCATGAAAGAACAATATTCATCGGGCTATGGCTGGAAAAGTGGCGATGCCTTGCATTGCCGTACCCGAGCGGTTTGGGACAATGAAATGCTTTTTATCAGTGTTAAACGCCTGTCCTCAAAACTGGCAATCAATGCCCCCCTGACCGTGTATGTCACTATCATCGATTACAGTAAAAAGGGATTGGTGGCGAATTCGCCCAAATTGTATTGGCGGATAAAAGGTGAACAAAACTGGAAAACGGAATCGCTTAAATCCGCCAACAATGACACCCATTTTTACACCACCATTCCAGCAAAAGCGCCCCATAAACTCATTGAGTACTATATCTCGGCTGCCTCAAAATCGGGCAATAAGGAAATCATGCCCCGGATTGCACCAAGTGGATTTTACACGGCAGAGCGATGAGTGCACGAACAAACCCACTGGGTAAGGCACAGGCTGGGGCTGAGTTTGGCGTATGATATTGTGGTGAAAGGGCTTGGGGGAAGTTGGGAGGTAGATAGTACGGAAGGGCTTGGAACTAAATTCATCATTCGTTTAGTGTAGACTTGTAAACAGCGCCAACATTTTGTACTTTTACGTTCAAATAACTGGATGATGATCAAGATTCCATACGGCGAAAGTGATTTTAAAACCTTGATGGCAGGAAATTATTTCTATCAGGATCGTACACAGTTCATTGAGAAATTGGAACAATGGAATTCTAAATATCCTGTTTTTCTGCGTCCGCGTCGATTTGGGAAAAGCCTTTTTATCAGCACCTTGCACCATTATTATGGATTGGAGCACAAGGATGATTTTCAAAGCTTGTTTGGTCAGTTGTACATTGGCGAAAAACCTACCCCGCTGGCCAACCAATATCTGGTTTTGCGCTTTGAATTCAGCCGCATTGATACGGCGACACATGAGAGTACATACCAGGGATTTTTAACCAATGTGTTATTGGGAGCACGAAGTTTTATAGCTGCGTATCGACAATTTTTTTCCGAAGCAGACAAACAACTCATTCTGTCTCGGGTTTCGCCCGAAGCGGTTGTCAAAACCATTTTTGGCCTTACTGCGGAAAAAAATCTCCCTTACAAAATTTATCTACTCATTGACGAATACGATCACTTTGCCAATGAATTGCTATCTTTTGACATGGAACGTTTCAAATCGGATGTCAGTAGAAATGGGTTTGTCCGCAAATTTTACGAAAGCTTCAAAACAGCCACTGGCGAGGGGATAGTTGACCGAATTTTCATTACAGGGGTTTCACCGATTACTTTGGATTCGTTGACCAGTGGGTTTAACATCAGCAGCAACATTAGCCTGAATCCCATTTTTCACAACATGATGGGCTTTACGCATCCTGAGGTAGAAGCTATTTTGCACGAATCGGCTATTCCGATCGAGAAAATACCCGAAATGATGTCGGATTTAGAAGCTTGGTATGATGGTTATTTGTTTACAGAAGATGCCCATACCTTGTTGTTTAACCCCGATATGGTGCTGTATTTTTTGAGAGAATACAGCATCATGAACAAATACCCTGCGGTCATGCTGGATACCAACGTGATTTCAGATTATCGAAAAATCAAAAATATCTTTAAAATAGGTGGCGAAGAGGACGCCAAATATGAATTATTGGAGACATTAGTTGAAAAAGGGCATATTGATTTTCCTCTAACCCATCTGTACAATTTAGAAGCAGAATTTACGGAAGACGATTTTTTGAGTTTACTCTACTATATGGGTATGCTTAGTTTTAGAGGGGTTGCAGATATTGGTTGGCGCTTCGAAGTGCCGAATTATGTCATCAAAAAGCTCTACTTTGAGTATTTTACCTCCATTTATTTAGCCAAAACACGCTTTGCCAAAACCAAAAGGCCAATCGTTCAAAGCATTTCTGCTTTAATTAGCGAAGCCAATCCCGAGCCTTTTTTCAAGCTTGTGGAATATGTGCTGGCCGAAAACCATTCCAACCGCGATGAATTGTCCTACGGCGAAAAACATTTGCAAACCCTGATGATTGGCCTCTTGTTCCCCTACGAATCCTATTACATCCACAGTGAATACGAAGCCAAAAAAGGCTACCCCGACATTTTTCTGGAAAAAATGCCCAACCGCCCAGTCAAATATGACATTGTACTGGAATTGAAATACGTCAAAAAATCAGCTGAAAAAACCTTGGGAAAAGTCATCCAGCAAGCAGAGGCCCAATTGGATGAATACATGACCAGTGAACGTTTTTCTCGTCCGGATGTACGCGGATTTTATGCTGTTTTCCTGGGTGGCGAAGTTTATCAATGGAAACAATGGGAGAAATAGGGTGTGATGGGATTGGTAGATGCAGTATTTCTATATTAGTGGCAAACTTCAATTTTACAGCTTGCCGAACTGTTAAATAAATCTGAATTTAGCAGGCTATAAAATCAAAATTGGCTAAGTTCAACGTTTATTCGCTTGACTGCTCCCTAGAGTTGTCAATAACCAATAAAAACAAATACAATGCCTAAAAACCAAGTCCTCCTGCTTATCTTGAGTTTATGTTCAGTTGGATTTCTCCAGGCCCAATCCTCCAAAGTTGTGGCGAGCAATCCTGCATCATCCATTTTGAAAAAAAATGTAAACCTGATGGTCCGTTTACCTGACAGCTATGCTGCTTCCCAACAAAAGTACCCGGTCTTGTTCTTTCCACAAGTGACAGACGAAATGGTGGAAGAAATTGCGGTGTTGACCCAAAAACTGCACAAAGAAAACGGTACACCCGAAATGATCGTAGTAGGTACCAACGTGGAAGACAAACTGGAGAGAGAACAGGAAAACGCCGTGTACGACAAATACCTGTCCTACCTGGAGCAAGAATTGATCCCCTCCATCGAAAAAAAGTACCGCTGTAGTGGGCAGAGGGTATTGCATGGTAGATCGCTGTCAGGCTCCTTTACCTTGTACGCCCTGCTGAGCAAACCGACCTTATTCAACGGCTACATCGCTGCAACCAAGGAATGGTATGAAGACAACAATGATTTCTTCACGGGATTGGCCAACAAGGCCTTGCAAAGTGCCGACAAATTCAAGGATCGGAAAATCTTCCTGGCCAGCTTGAACGGAGCTTATAGCAACAGCAATATTTCCGAAGTGAATGAAAATATGACCGCCTTCGCTAAATTATTGGCCAGCAAATCGGGCAATAAAATCGCGAGTAAGTACCAAGCCTTTGACGATTGGGGCATATCGCCATATCCAGGCTTTAAAGAGGGCTTGCTTTTTGTAGCTAAAGCGGGAAAATAGTACCAGGCGCAAGCTGGCCTTCGGCGAAGCGCGACAACATTTTTTTAGCCACAAATGACACAAATTTTCACAAATCAAGCCACGAACTTCGTTCGTGTTGGAAGCACAAACGCAAGTTTGTGCCTTAATTTGTGAAAATTTGTGTCATTTGTGGCTATATCTCTAAAAACACTTCACCGAAGGTGGTGTGCCAAACTTTTGTCATCTTCCAATCTCCAATCTTAAGCATCGATGTTTCAACTCATCTTCCTTTACCCACCACCAGCTGATGTAGACCAATTTGAAGCAGACTTCGCTGCGCATTTGGTGCTTTTGCACGAAAAAGCAGGCATTCCAACTGGTTCAAAACCCTACACGGTGACCAGGTTCATGCCTACACCTGACGGAGCTTTCGTCTATTACCTCATGCTTACGCTGCATTTTGAGACGGTAGAAGCTTTGGATGCTGCGGCCGAATCGGCAGCCATGCAGGAACTGGGGACTGATGTGTACCGGATTTCGACGGGTGGTGTGCCGGGCATTTTGATGGGCAATGCGGTAAAATAAATACCTATGTTTGTGCCATCAAGAACAACATCAAGTATGAACGACCAACATTTTTTGAAAAAGATATTCAACGAACAAAACTTCAAAAGAGAAGATTTAGACAAAATTGTAGACCAATACCAGCGGATTGAGTTCGCAAAGCATGATTATTTGATTGAAGAAGGCAGCACTGCAAATTTTTACTACTTCATGGAGAGTGGTTACGCACGGTCTTATGTGATAGATTTGGAAGGGAATGACATCAGTACCAAGTTTTTTAGTGCTACGGACATCATCATAGACTGGCATTCCTATTTTTTAAAAACGAAATGCCGAGAGAGTATTCAAGCAATCACCCCTTGCGTTGCCTGGAAAATCAGCTTTGAAAATTTCATGAAACTGTTCAATATCGAGGCCTTCAGGGAAGTGGGGCGGACACGCTTGGTCAATAATTATTTTGAATTGAAGACCCATTCCGTTTCCATCATTGCAGACCCGGCCAAAGAGCGGTATTTAAACCTCTTAAAATCGAAACCTGATGTTGTGCAAAATGTTCCTTTGAAGCAAATTGCCACTTATTTGGGCATCACCGATACCTCATTGAGCAGAATCAGAAAAGAAATAGCCGACACAAAATGAACAACTTAACTCAGTACTTCGTCCCTGAATGGATTGCAATAGCGTTTCTGATTGCAATCCCCCTCCCTTTTATACTCATCCTGCTTTTTGTGCGCAATGCGGCGAAAAAAGCGCAGCACGCTTGGGCTTTTCCGCTCGTGGCGGCATTTTTTGCACTGTACCTGATGTACATTGGTTTTGCAAGTTTTCAAGGATGGTTCAACACGGTCTCTTTGCCTCCAAAAGTACTTTTGTTTACTACCTTTCCCTATGCTTTTTTGCTTTTTGGGCTTGTACTAAACACCAAATTCTACCAAAAAATTGTAGAAAATGCACCTTTGGAAAGCCTCATTCAACTCCACATTTTCCGTTTGATCGGCGTATTTTTTGTGCTACTTGCCGTTCACGATGCCTTGCCCAAACCCTTTGCATTCATTGCCGGCTTTGGTGACATACTTACAGCATTGAGTAGTGTTTTTGTGGTCAAAGCTATTCAGAACAAAAAGAGTTATGCTAAAAGCTGGCGCGCATTTGGAATGTTTTCGGTACGGTTGACATTCTATTCACGGCAATTGCCGCAAATGTTTTGACCAAAATTTCCATCGATACGGGAGCGATGGGTGTAAACACCCTGGCCGTATTTCCGTTTTGCATCATTCCTGCCTTTGCCCCACCTACAATTTTGTTTCTCCACTGGGCTATTTTCAAAAAAATCAAAAATTTTCCCGCCTGATCTGCTTTCTTGTCCTATGGCAAGAATGGGTAAATCAGATAGGCCAATCTTTGTACCATCATTAACCAATCTTTTAATCGCAACTCAAAATGAACAAGATGATGATTTTCGCAATAATTGGCGCTGCGCTGGCAGCATTTATCGGCTTTGGTATGTACAAAGCCAATGGTTTGAAATCTTTGCAAATCGTGAAATCCGTAAACATCAAAGGCTCAAAAGAGGAAGTTTTTGAGATGGTGAAATACTTGGGAAATTTCCCGAAGTGGTCGCCATTTTTGGCCCAAGACCCCAGCCAAAAGTATGAAGTGAAAGGAACCGACGGAAAAGTTGGCGCCCAATACCACTGGGAAGGCAACAAAGGCAAAGACCTTGGCTATCAGGAAATCGTAAAAATTGAAGAATACAAATTTGTAGGCGTGAAATGCGACATTCAGAAGCCATTTGTAGCCAAACCAACTTTTGACTATTCCTTCACTGAAACCGCCGATGGCATTGCAGTGAAACAAGATTTCAAACTCGAATCGGACTTGGCCAGTGCATTCTTTATGTGGCTGTTTGGTGCAAAAACTCAAATGGAAAAGACCAACCAACAAGGTTTGGACTTGCTGAAAAAAGCGGTGGAGAAGTAGATAAAATTGCCTGCTGAAACATACGGTTTAGCGGAATGAGGGCTGACATACTTAAATGAATGTCAGCTCTCTGTGCATTTGAGCTGGACTGAAATCCCACGGGTAACATTGGTATTGCCCTAGAAGCAAAGTCCATGTCATAAAATGTGTGAATAATGTAACTTAAATGTTTTTTTTTGTAAAGCGCATTTTAAAAAGATGCTGAACTTTGCACCATGCCGTTCAGAAGAAAATTCATTCAACAAGCCGCAATGGCGGGTGCAGGTATAATGCTTGCCAATCCATTACAATTTTTAACACAAACGAATAAAAATGAAAACATGAATACGAATACAAAATCAAAAGGTTACGCGGGAAAAGACGAAAATGGAAAATTGAACTTGTGGGATTTTGAACGCAGACCTGTCGGCGATAACGATATTCTCATTGAGATTAAGTACTCGGGAATTTGCCATTCAGACATACACACCATCAGAGGACATTGGGTAAAACAACAGTACCCACAGGTTCCAGGCCACGAAATCGCAGGCATAGTGACCGCCATCGGTAAAAATGTATCCAAATTTAAAGTGGGGGACAAAGCTGGCGTAGGCTGTATGGTGAACAGCTGCATGCAATGCGAAAGTTGCAAAAGCGGCGAAGAACACCATTGCGAGACTACAGGAATGGTAGGTACTTACGGCTCCCCCGAAAAATCTTCACCTTCAGGAATTACCCAGGGTGGATATGCCAACAACATAGTGGTTACCGAGCATTTTGCAATCAAAATTCCAGATAACATGGACTTAAAACACGCTGCGCCGCTATTGTGCGCAGGTATAACGACCTACTCGCCTTTAGTCAGAGAAAATTTCAAAAAAGGAGATAAAATTGGCGTGATTGGAATAGGTGGCCTCGGTCACATGGCAATCAAATTAGCCGTTTCAAAAGGAGCAGAAGTGTACGCCTTTACAACTACCGCTTCCAAAAAAGAAGACATAATTTCATTTGGCGCCAAAGAGGTGATTATTGTTGATTCAATCGAAAAATTAAATCCATACAGGGGTAAATTGGACTATATGCTTTCTACGGTACCCTACGAATACGATGTAGCTTCCTATGCATCATGCGTAAAACCTTATGGTAACTTCACACAAGTAGGACTGCCGATCAATGGGCTTTTATCAATGAATAATTTTCAGATGGTTGCCAACAGAGTGAAGTACAGTGGCTCATTAATCGGGGGAATTCCAGAGACACAAGAAGTTTTAGACTATTGTGCCCAGAACAACATTCTGCCTCAAATTGAAATCATTAAGGCAAATCAAATTAATGATGCCTGGGACAAAGTTGTGAACAAGGAAGCACGTTACCGATTTGTAATCGATGCAGCCACATTCTGATTTGCAACATGTGTGAAGGATCATGAAACCAACAACAACATTAGGGCACAGCACCTTGACTGTGAATTGAATTGGGCTGGGGGCAGAGTCTTGTTTTTGCCTGCTACCAACGATTTACATCTCCGTTCCAAGCTTTTACAATTAAAAAGCGACAGGGCAATCTCCCTTTATTGGCGAAAGACTTCCTTCGTCTAGTGGTCGTGGCCATTCCGATTGCCTCACCGATAGCTTACTGCTTGATGCAAAAGCGGATAATCCTTCCGTGAGGATCTTAAATTCATAGGGCGTTTTAGTTTTTTTTTACCGCTCTGCCCATTTGCAAAGAATGTGTTTGATCGGATGCCGGAGTTTCGGGATGTGCTGTAAACAACTAAACTCCTTTTCAAACCATGTACCAGCGGGGCGCACAGGGAGACAAATTGATAGAATAAACAAGAGGTTAGTTGTGTTAGACTAGCGGTTTCAATCTGACCCTTGCCAGGAGCACAATAAGCGCAAACTCGTTTGTCGAACAATGCACTTTCTGCCAACGTTGAATAAAAAATCAACGAACCATGAAAAGGAACTGTTTGATCGTTTTTATATGGCTGGTCGGGTTCTGCACACTCAGCGCCCAATGGACACCAGATATTGCTACCTTGAATTATAAAACGGGATTGAACGAGGACAGCACCAGCACCCGTGCACTATATGCTATCCGCATCATTCCGAACGAGACTTACCACAACGAATTCCTGATTTTTGTACCTGAGCGCCTGGATCGGCAATACCTACGCAAGGAATTTTTCAACCTCTCAACCCTACAGTCTGTCAAGCCACATATCGAACGAGTCAACAGCAATGTGTACCGGATTTCCAAATTGCACTTGCCGATTGGGGAATATTTCATACATTTTCGGTACAAAGGTGATGTTACAGTGCATCGCTTCAGGGTAGTGATGTAGTTTTTTTTATGATGGATTTGCACCTCTCAAGAGGCAAACCCGTTCGTAGCGGCTGACTAAGCGTCGGCACGTTCGCAGATCTAACCCCTTAACCTCCAAAACCACTACTCATGAAACCAACAATCGCGCTATTTACCTTCCTGGTTTGGATGTGTTCCATCCCATCCTATGCCCAATCGTGGCAGTGGGGCGCCCACGTTGGCGCAACGTACAGCAAAATGATTTGGGCGGATAAAGTCAAAGATAGCCCTTTGGAGCTCCCGGAAACGCCATTCAGGCTCTCTTATGCGCTGGGCCTATCATCGAGCTACCGTTATTCTACCCGGTTTTACAGTCCGTTCCAGCTTGATGTTTACAACAAGCGCTTTTCCGTCAGTACGGGTGGTACCGTGTTTGCCTTAGATGATCGGGGGCAATACATTGCCATTCAGGCGGATTATTTGGATTACCAGCTCAACCAGCTTGCTTTTTCTGGGGGTATAGGGTACAACGTGTTGAAAGGCCTTGCCGTGGAAGCCATGCCCTACTTCCATTTCAGCTTGGGTACACAAAAAATAAAAGTAGCCGATTTCATCCCGTGGCGGGAGGATGTCAACTTCCAGCAGGAGTACGACTTCGGTATTTCGGGATACCTCAGGGGAGATGTTGGCAACTTTTACGCCAAGGCCGGTTACCAGTACGGGCTTAGAAAAATGGAGGAGTACGCCATCTTTGACGCCAACGGGCAAGGGCTAGGAAAACTCCCTACCAGGAATACGATGTTCTTGTTGATTGTGGGCTACTCTTTTTAGCCTTCGAATACCCGCAGGGCTGGGACATATCCGCATGGCAATTGATCAAGTTTTCGTTAGTTCTACCAACGTTTTCCATATCCGTTACAAGCTTTTACAATTAAAAAGCGACAGGGCAACCTCCCTTTAATGTCGAAAGACTTCCTTCGTCTTTAGTGATGAACTATGAACACTATCCATTAACTTTGAAAAAAAATAAAGTGAAGGTTCATTCAGGCTTAATCTAATTTGAAACGTTATATGGAACGCTTTTTTCCCAATCAAAGATACACCAGCAAAGGTGAACCTGAACTAGGTATCGGTATTGTAACAGAAACCAGCAAAGGAAAGGTCAAGCTGTATTTTCCCAGATCCAATGAAATACGACTATATGCATTGGAAAGTGCTCCCTTACGTCGAGTTGTGTTTAAATCCGGCGATATCATCATCGATACAAAAAAACAATCATTGCTGATTAAACAGGTCGAACTAGAGGGTGAGTTGTATCTGTATTACGGGAAAGACAGAAAATTGTCTGAGGCCGAACTCGGCGATGTGTCAGCAAGACATGGTGCCGACGACAGGCTTTTTATGGGTGATGTAGATGCTCCACAAGTCTTTGCATTACGCAGAGAGACACTACAACACGATTACAACCGGAGATTATCTCCTGTAAATGGATTTTTGGGCGGTAGAATCGATCTTATTCCTCACCAACTATACATTGCTCATGAGGTGAGTTCACGATATGCTCCTCGTGTCTTACTTTCAGATCAGGTTGGTCTTGGAAAAACCATTGAAGCTTGCTTAATCCTTCATCGTTTGTTGTTAAGCGGACGAATTTCGAGGGTAATCATTCTCGTTCCTGAGTCTTTGGTACATCAATGGTTTATAGAAGTTCTACGTCGGTTTAACCTGTGGTTTAACATTTTCGATGAAGATCGCTGTGCCTCACTCGATGGCAATGCCCCAGATGGTAACCCCTTTCTCGACGATCAACTGATTATTTGCAGTACTTCATTTTTGGCCGGTTCAGCGAAACGAACCAGACAAGCACTGACTGCTGGTTGGGATATGCTCGTTGTAGACGAAGCACATCATTTGGAATGGTCTGTTGACAAAGTGAGCCCGGAGTATGGGATGGTGGAACTATTGAGTAAAGCAGCCAAAGGATTACTGCTCCTCACTGCTACCCCGGAACTACTAGGTGAAGAAAGCCATTTCGCACGACTTCGATTACTAGACCCAAACAGGTATTCGAATTATCAGGATTTCATAAATGAGCCTTCTGACCATAGAAACATTGCCACTATTGTGGAAAAACTGTACTCCGGAAAAAAATTGCAACCTGACGATACAAAAATATTAGCATCCTTTTTCCCAAAGGAAAGAATGCTATCCTTAACAAAAGGAGGAGATGTTGCCAAGGATAATCTTATTGAAGATTTATTGGACCAGCATGGCCCAGGCCGAGTGTTGTTCCGAAATACCCGATCTGCAATGAGCGGTTTCCCAAAGCGAAAGGCGCATCTAATTCCCATAAACACCACCAAAGATAAGGCCCTTTGGCTTCAGCGCCTGGCGAATGAGTTTGCCCACGATATGGAGCCCGGAGCTATTGCAAATAAACAGGAATTTTGGTTTGCCGAAGACCCTCGAGTTCATTGGCTTTTAACTACAATGAAGAAACTGTATCCTGCAAAAGTACTGCTCATATGCAAGAGCAAAGAAAAGGTGCTTGCATTGGAAAAATTTTTAATGAAGCGTGCCAATCTCAAAGCGAGTGTTTTTCACGAAGACCTTACCATTGTCCAACGCGATAGAAATGCGGCATGGTTCTCAGAATCAGATGGCGCTCAAATCCTCCTTTGTTCTGAAATTGGCAGCGAGGGGCGAAATTTTCAATTCGCCCATCACCTCATACTCTTCGACTTGCCGCTTCATCCCGAATTGTTGGAGCAGCGCATCGGGCGCCTCGACAGGATTGGTCAAACAGAGGATATACATATTCATGTCCCTTACCTGGCCAACAGCCCACAGCATGTGCTGGTAAGGTGGTATCACGAAGGGTTAAATGCCTTTGAAGAGAACCTTGAGGGTGGAAATGAAATATCGAAACTACTTCGTGACCAACTGCTAACCTTATCCAACGCTCCCTCCTTCTCAGATTTTAGTCCGGAACTAGAAGCATTGATTACCAAAACGTCCATTTTTCAAAAAGAACTTCAGAAAAGCCTCGCTGAAGGACGTGATCGATTGTTGGAGATGAATTCTTTTCGCCCCAGGATAGCAGCAAAACTAGTGGAGCAAATTAAAAGAGAAGACTGCGATAAGAGCCTTGAAAATTATTTCACAAAAGTCTTTAGCCATTTTGATATAGAAATGGAAGACCTTTCTGCCCGAACCTACTTTTTGCATCCTGCTTCTACAATCACTGAGGTATTTCCCGCTATTCCGCCTGAAGGTATAAGTGTTACATTCGATCGACAACGCGCGCTTAGTCGGGAAGATATTGGTTTCCTTAGTTGGGATCATCCCATCACAACTGGTGCTATCGACATGGTGTTAAGTTCAGGGACAGGGAGCGCTAGTTTTGGAGTTCTTAGAGGAACCAACAGCCGCGGTATTCTGCTTGAACTACTTTTTGTTCTTGAAACATCGAAAGACCGAAGCATATATGTAGACCGTTTCCTTCCAAATACACTATTAAGAATTGTAGTTGATCATCTTGGCAACGATGTAACAGATCGGTATTCTGTTGAAACATTAGACAAAAAAATGATTCCTGGACAAATAGACGCTTTGCTCGATAATCAAACGTTAATGGAAACGACCCTGCCCAATATGATTTCAGCAGCCACGAAAATGGTTGAAGAACAAAGTACAAAAGAAATAAAAAATGGATTGCAACGCATGAACCTCACCTTGAATCATGAAATAGATAGACTAAAAATATTACAGCAAAAAAATAAAAACATCAGACCAGCAGAAATTCAGACAGCACTCCATGAACAGCTGACCCTAACTTCGCTCATTAAAAATGCACGCGTAAGGTTGGACGCCATTCAGCTTATACTTTGCTCCGGATGACCAGGTGATTTTGTCCCCGCTAGTCCAAGTCTTTCACCCGCTAGCCTAGAGGCATTTTTTGCCAACCCCGACTGGCTAACAGGCTTTCGAACCCAAATCGAGGCTCCAAAAGTCTATTTTTTAAAAGATTTATAGGCGAGTTTACGCCGCAAGAATCAATCATTTTATAGCGATTATTTTTCCCAGATACTCTTATAAAGAGGATGGTAACCATCAAAACCAACGTTTTACATCTCCGTTACAAGCTTTTACAATTAAAAAGCGACAGGGCAATCACCCCCCCATACCTTTACAACATTGTTTCACCAAATCAATGATTGCCATGAAAATCCATAACCTTGTTTTTTTGTTCCTTCTTCAATTCCCCTTATCTCCAATCACAGCTCAAGATAGCACTAGGTCGGAAATTGTAAACACCGTTTTAAAATCCACTGATGGCGGACAAACCTGGCAGGACATTAGCGAAGGGCTACCCGGAAATGTGCAGGGAGAGGGTTTCTTTGCAAATGATAAGGGATTTTATTTGTGTGCTGACAAGGAAATATACCACAGCAAATCAAATTTCAGCACTGCTTCCTGGAAAAAAGAGGTTTTCCCTGCCGCACACAGCAGCATTACCGCTGGTAAGAACGGGATAGTTGCCTACAACTACACTGGCCAATTTTTACAAAAAACAAACGGGGCGAGTGAATGGTCGTCCATCTACACCAATTTCCCAGAGAAAGAGGTTCGTACCGTTTTTGAAACGGACGGAGGCACCGTTTTTATCGGTTGCGACAAGGGCCTTTTTAGATCCACCAACAATGGACAAACCTGGAAACAAGTCCAAGCCGGAGGCTGGGCAATGAAAATCGTAGAGTCAAACGGTGTACTTATGGCGACCAGCCAGTTGGGGATAATACGATCAACCGATGGTGGAGAAAACTGGGATGTTGTGATCAGTGAGGGCGGTGTGGGCATCGCCGTAGAACGCATCAAAGGTGGATTTGCGGCCATCACTTACAATACCACATCGGAGACCAGAAGAGTACGAACATCCTACGACGGCGGTAAAACCTGGCAGCCTATTGATGCTGGCCTTCCGGCAAGCTCCTTTATTACCTCCATTGTTCAGGTTGGTGAATCCTTCTTTTGTGGGCATCCTAGCGGCATTTTCAGGTCCTCAGACCAGGGAAAAACCTGGGAGCTGTTGCTTCCTTCTATAAAAAACAAGGTCTTCATTTTAGCTGTTTCAGGCAACGTGATTTATGCCATCCCCAGAAATGAAGGATGTTGAAAAATACAGGTTAATTGTTAATCTTTGTTCATACAGATTTGACGCAGATTGAATCGCAGATTTCACACAGATTTTTCTGCGTCAAAATAAAACAAACAACTGTCGCTTCAAATAAAAAAAATCGTTGATGAATATTGTTAACTCAAAACACATTAAGCAACTCACAAACGCCCATAACATTTTTGCTTTAATTAACGAAAAATATGGAACTCCACCAAACTGGACAAGACCGCAAGGTTTTATTTCTTTGTCTAAAATAATATTGGAACAGCAAGTAAGTTTAGCTTCTGCCAAAGCACATTTTCTTAAACTCAATAGTTATTTGGTTGAGTTTACGCCTTCCAACATTCTCAAACTTACAGACGAGGAAATGAATAGTTGTCAAATCAGCCGACAAAAAACAAAATATCTTCGTGCGTTATCAACTGCGATAATTAGTGGTGGTATTGATTTAGAAGAATTACCAAAATTAAACGAGACAGAAATAAGAAAACAACTCACAAGCATTAAAGGCATTGGCGATTGGACTACTGATGTTTATTTAATGTTTTGTCTTCAATCAAAAGATATTTTTCCGATTGGCGACATCGCAGTTGTAAATACAGTAAAAGAATTGAGTGATGCAAAAACAAAAGAAGAGATAATCTTGCTTGCTGAAAAATGGAAACCATTTCGTTCACTTGCAGTTTACTTTTTGTGGCACTATTATCTAAATAAAAGAAACAGACCGTCAGAATAAAATATACAATGATAAATCTTATAAACAAGATTAATAGAACACCGCTTCGGGCAGACAGAAGAACAGCCGCTAACTGCGGTTTTGCGAAGTTCTGAAAAAAATCCTCGCTTGTCTCGATTCTTTTTCGGAACTTTGCAAAGCAGCAGCGCGTTGGTGGTCATTCTCACATTGCAACTGACCATAAACAATAAATTATTTTGACCAAAAAAATCAATATGGAATTATCCAAACTCTTTGAAAAACTTTATCAAAGACTTCTTTCAAAAAAAACCAAAGAAAAGAGTGAGCAGGTTATCTTATGGATTGCTCTGGCGAGTTTTATAATTCACTTATTAATTATTGAATTGATACATTTTAATATTATTTCCATTAACGAACCATCAAAGTTATTAAAAAATCCTATCGCTGCTATTTATACCCCTTTTTCTTTTATATTGGTTTATGAGGTGTATCTTTTAATTTATTACCTCCCAAAATCAACTTCTATTTATATCTCAAAGCAATATGAAATTATTGCTCTCATCATTATTAGACGATTATTTAAAGACCTTTCAGATTTATCACTTTCGTCCAATTGGTTTAACATTAAAAATGATTTGCAGTTTACCTATGATTTAGTAGCATCGGTCTTATTGTTTTATTTGATTTATCTATTTCATATTCAACGAGTCAAAGTATATAGAACTATTGAAAACGATAAAAACCATTATTCAAGTATTTCGAAATTTATAAAGGCAAAAAAATGGATAGCTACAGCCTTAGTTCCTGTATTGCTAATTACTGCAATATATTCATTTTTAAACTGGAGTATTGGTATCTTTCAACCACTTGAAACCAACTCTATTTCTTTCAAGAACATCAATAATGTTTTCTTTGAACAGTTTTTCAATATTTTAATTATTGCTGATGTGATATTATTATTGTTTTCGTTTTTCCACACTGACGAGTTCCACAAAGTCATTCGAAACTCGGGATTTATTATTTCAACTATATTAATTCGATTATCTTTTTCTGTTACTGGTATCATTAATACGCTGTTGATTGTTTCTGCTGTTTTATTTGGACTTTTAATACTTTTTATACATAATAAATTTGAAAAGCAGTTATCAGAAGAAATTGAAGAAAATAATGAAATTGAAGAATAGAAAGACAATAATGAAGTTATAATTGTTAAAAATTAATAGCAAACTGAAAAACAGAAATAGGGAACAGAGAGAATTTTAATTATTAAGAACGGATCGCTTACGGGTTTGGCAAAATTTAAAAAAAAAATCCTCGCTTCACTCCAAACTTTTTCAGAACTTCGCCAAACCGCAGCGCTTTAGCCGCGAGCATCGCTGATTGGCCACAACGCCAAACACACTTTGAACAAATAATAGCTAAAATCATGGCTTTAGAAAACAAAACAGCAGCAGCACCGAGCTCGAATTGGAACGAACAACTTCTTCCAGATGAGAAGAAGCTTCACGCCAATCACCTGTTGGCTTTTGAAGAAATCAGTAAAATAAAGGATGCCAAGTACGGAAAGGGGCGACAACTACATCGCCAAGCTCAACTGGGTTTGCACGGGCGTTTTGAAGTGCTGTCTGGCTTGCCTGATTATGCAAAGTTTGGCCTTTTTGCTGCTCCTGCTACCTACGATGCCTGGATTCGATTGTCAAATGGAAGCATGGATCGCGCATCAGATCGTAAACCAGATATTCGCGGGTTTTCAATTAAAATACTTGGACTTAAAGGGCTCGGCGCAATAGGATCTGGCGATACGGATTGCCAGGATTTTTTGTTGATCCAGAGACCTGCTTTTGGTTTCGCCACTAGCAAGGATTTTGTTGGATTTGTACACCATGCTGCGCTTGGACCCGGCTCCTTGTTTAAGTATCTGTTTTCCACATTTGGATTGATCGGTGGCTTCCGAAAACTCAACAAATTAGCCAGCGCACTTAAAATTCCATTTACTGGTTTTGCCACCGAAAAGTTCTACACCGCTGCACCATTGGCTTGTGGCCCCTACGCAGTTCGAATGCGCATGTTGCCCGCAAGTACCGATGCAAACGCAAACGCCCAAGAAAGCTGGTCAAGCGACTTCCTTTCACACTTGTCTAAAGGAGATTTGCAGTTTGAAGTTCAGTTGCAGTTTTATGTGGATGAAGCTAGGACTCCAATTGAAGACGCGACGAATGAATGGCCAGAAGATATTGCTCCTTTTCTCACTGTAGCGGTATTAACCGTACCTACTCAGGATACCGAAAGTTCGGAGGGTTCACAGCTCGCTACCAACATTGAGGCCGCAGCGTTTGATCCTTGGAATGCCTTAATCGAACACCGTCCCTTGGGTGAGGTGATGCGCGCGCGAAAGGTTGTGTATTTTCAAAGTCAGCTTGGGCGTAAAGCTTAGTAGTGGGGCAAAAATAAGTGATCATTTTTCTTGAGCCAGAG
>NZ_JBBAKG010000097.1:0-22043 GCF_040403615.1 Haliscomenobacter sp.
CGTTTACTTATCTAATCCTCTGGCAAAATGAGCACTTATTTTTTTATCGCCCCTTGGGATGATATAAGTCAGTAGTTGTAATCGATTGTTCCCACCGGATTGATGGAATGGTCAATGACCATGTCCATAACTTCATCCTCGCTGTAGCCAGAATTGCCATATTCAGGGCTGAAATTAGAAGCCTCATTCGCATTACCACTTTCATTGGCAATGGCTGCGAGGATAAGCAACAGCAAAGCAGCCGCCTGTTCATCGGTAATTTCGCCATTTTGTTGTTTTTCAGCCAGTTTTTGCTTGATGGCAGCAATCTGAGCATCTTCTGGATTCGCTTGAGCTTCGGTCGCATTGCTTTGCTCGTAAGATGAAGAAGAATCACAACTATTGAAGAAACAAGCAGCGAAAATTGCGGCTAAAATCATTGCTTTTTTCATGACACGTACATTTTGGTTTGGATGAATTGGGTGCGTTTGATGATACAAAGTAAAACCATCCTGTCGTGCCAGAAATCACCTCCAGAAGGGGTTTTGAAAATATCCCCTTTTTTGAGGAGAAGGAAGTTCTGCACTATTGAGAATTTTAGTTTAAAAATCGCATTCAACCTTTCCCAACCTTTTACGGTTTTTATTGTACTTCCCATCATTTACAATCCTCCATCATGAAATACAAACTACTTGGCCGCAGCGGCCTCCGCGTATCCGAACTAAGCCTGGGTACTATGGGCTTTGGCAAAGAATGGAACTGGGGCGCAGATTACGACACTTCCAAACAGATCTTTGATGCCTATGCCAACGCAGGCGGCAATTTTCTGGATACAGCCAATCGGTACACCGAAGGCACTTCCGAAAAATGGCTCGGAGAATTCATTGAATCCAACCGCGATCATTTCGTTGTAGCTACCAAATATTCCTTGCGCGATGGTACTGGCGATCCCAATTTTGCAGGCAACCACCGCAAAAACATGATGCGCTCCGTAGAAGGTAGCCTCAAGCGCCTTGGTACCGATTTTATCGACTTGCTGTGGGTACACGCTTGGGACGGACTCACCCCTGTAGATGAGGTAATGCGCGGCCTAGATGACTTGGTAGCTCAGGGCAAAGTGCACTATATCGGCATTTCGGATACCCCTGCCTGGATCGTTTCGCAAGCCAATACACTGGCTGAATTGCGGGGGTGGACGCGTTTTGTGGCCCTCCAGGTAGAATACAGTTTGCTGCAACGCACGCCAGAGCGCGACCTTCTGCCGATGGCCGCAGCTTTTGGCCTGGCCGTAACGCCCTGGGCTCCTCTAGCTGGCGGGGCTTTGACAGGGAAATACCTTCGTGGAGAAAAAGGTCGCTTGCCCGAGGCCAGCGCCCGCCGTGCGGAATACGCCAATCGTCTGGCGCAGGAAGTGGTAGATATTGCCGATCAACTGGGTGTTTCGCCTGCCCAGGTCGCCATCCGCTGGACGATGGAACAGGGCAAAATGATCATCCCAATCGTGGGAGCTACCAAGCCTGCGCAATTGGAAGATTGTCTAGGAGCAGTAAACGTAGAAATTCCTGAGGAAGCACTCCTGCGCTTGAATGATTTGAGCAAAATTGAATTGGGGTTCCCTCACGATTTTCTTCGTCAACCCGGGGTGATTGATGTGTTGTATGGCGGTGCAGAGACGTATGAAAACATTGAGAAGTAAGACTAGGCAGAGTCTTGGTAATTGAAGTAATCTATTTCGAAGACTCTGCCCGCAAGCGCTCCCCCTTGATCGCCTTGGCCATCAAATCTGGAAAAGCATCGGGCGTACAGGCAAAAGTCGGAATGTCCATTTGGGTAAACTGGCCGGCGATGTAGTGATCGTACATGGGGGCGCCCTTGTCATTGAGGGCGAGTAGCGCAATCAAATTTACCCCTGAAGCTTTGATCTCCAGCGCCTGGCGCAACAAGTCTTCACTGGGGCCTCCCTCCATCAAATCCGAAATCAGCACCATGATCGTATTGCGGGGTTGTCGGATGTGCTGACGGCCATAGCGCAGCGCTTTGCTGATGTGCGTACCTCCGCCAAGCTGGGTGGCAAAAAGCAAATCCACCGCATCGTGCAATTGCTCAGTAAGGTCTACAACACTGGTATCGAATACAATAAAACGAGTAGCAATGCTGGGCATCGAAGCCATGATCGAACCAATAATCCCTGCATACACCACTGAAGTGGCCATCGAGCCACTTTGGTCTACCAAGAGGATCAAGTCTTTCATTTTGGGTTGGCGACGGCCATAACCCCAGAGTTTCTCGGGAATGATGGAGCGATATTCCACCTGATAATGCTTGAGATTGGCGCGGATGGTGCGGTGCCAGTCGATGGCATTGGGCTTGGGACGACGGGAGCGGGCTACTTTGCTCAGGCTGCCCTGAATGGCGTTTTGCAATGGCTGGCGCAGTTTTTTTTCCAATTCTTTGACTACTTTACGGATCACCTCCCTCGCGGTTTCACGCGTTTGGGCGGGCAATACTTTCTTCAAACTCAGCAAGGTGCTCACCAAATGAACGTCTGCTTGCAGGGTTTCCAGCAGTTCGGGTTGGAGCAACATTTGGTGCAAGCGCAGGCGCTCAAGGGCATCTTTTTGCATCAATTGCACCACAGGTGCAGGGAAATACTTGCGAATATCGCCAAGCCAACGCGTCACATTGGGCGAAGAACTACCTAGACCTCGCTCGCGCTCGCTGTCGTACAAGGCGTCCAATACTTTGTCCATACCTTGTTCTTCCTCCCCCATGCCGATGGATTCCTGGGGGTCGGCGGCCTGACCCAATACCAATCGCCAGCGCTTGAGTTGTTCGGTTTTGTCCATAAAGTTTAAAATACAAATACAATTATCAAAAATGGAAAAAAATGCTGAATTTAGGCGGTGATTATCTGTAGACTTGTTGTAACGGGAGACTGCTTGGCTCAAAAATGGTCTTTTTTTCCTGTTTTTCGTTTATTTTTTCGTCCGTAGCGCTGCTATGCACTCTAAAATAAGCCTCAATCAGGAAAAAAATCCCTTATTTTTGATCTCAAGCGCTCCCGTTACAACAAGTCTAGTTTTATTTGGGCAAAGAATACAGGAATTAGATTTTGCCCCAAAACTACATCAGTGTGAAGCAAGAGGAGCCTTTAAATAAGTTGTCAACGGATCAGCAAAAAGTACTGAAATCCATTTCCCCCTATCGCATCATTTTGCCCATTGCGTTGGGACTGGCGGGGGTAGTCTATATGTTTTGGCGCAATTTTGACCCAGCAGAATTTCAGCGCATCCAGTGGACTAGCCACGTTTATTTCTGGATCGGCATGGGTATTCTTACTGTTCTCATTCGGGATACCGCATATGCCTACCGCCTTCGGGCGCTGACCAACCAGGAACTTTCCTGGTGGAAATGCTTCGAAATTGTGGTCATCTGGGAGTTTAGCTCGGCGGTATCGCCTTCAGCACTGGGGGGCTCAGCGGTGGCATTTTTTATTCTTTCGCAAGAAAAACTGTCGGTAGCCCGTACCGTAACCATTGTCACTTATACGATTGTGCTAGATGCCTTGTTCATGTTGTGTACGCTGCCATTTTTATTCGCCACGTTTGGATATGTTGTATTACGCCCCGATGCGGGGACATTTGCAGACGTGGCCGAATGGGGATATCTCGCAATGGGTTTATACTTGTTTATGATTGTTTACACCAGCATTTTTGCCTATGGCGTATTTATTGGGCCTCAAAAAATGAAACGCCTGTTGGGCTGGCTGACCAACAATCGCCTGCTTGGCCGCTTTCACGAAGGGGCCTTGAAATTGGGCGAAGACCTAGTCATTTCTGCCCGGGGCTTGCGGGAGCAAGGTTGGAGGGTACACTTGAAGGCCATAGTGGGTACGCTACTGGCCTGGGTATTTCGTTTTTTACTGATCAGTTGCCTGGTGATTGCCTTTAATCCGAATATGCCCCTCAATCTGCATTTTCAGGCAGAGTTGTATGCGCGCCTGCAAACCATGTTTTTTGTGATCATGTTTAGCCCTACCCCGGGTGGGGCAGGGTTTATTGAAGTGGCATTCAATGGTTTTTTGACCGATTATGTACTCAGCAATACCCACGCCACGGTGATCTCTGCCATCTGGAGGCTAATGTCTTACTACTTGTACCTCACCGCAGGGGCAATCGTAGTGCCGAATTGGATTCGGGAGGTGTTTAGGTCGAAAAGTGGCAGTTAACTCAATTTGTGAACAAAATATCACTACTACGAAGTTAAGCAGATAGATATAACTTGAGTTCGTTAGGCTTCCTTTCTGTAAAGGATGCCTTTTATAGTAAAAATTAGTCCGATCGTAAATGGAAAAAAAACGATAAAACGCGTTAAAAACCAACCGAAAACGCCACTACTTCCGAACAAGAAATCCATAAAAAAAATGAACATCAAGGTACCAGCCATTAGCATTATTACCCCAAATGCAATGAGCCCGCTTGCCACACTATAAATAGATTTACGAACTTGTTCGTAAGCGTCTTCACAAATTTGTTGAAGGTATTTTTCATCGACCCCCAGATGCTTTAGGTATTCTTTTACCTGATAATCGTTGAAATCTAGCTGAGCATACAAATCCACAGCTTGATCGATCAATTCTGCTAGTTTTTCTTCATCCAGGTCTGCGGTATATTTTTCGCGCAAGTTGTTTTCATCTACGTCAAGTTTTGCCAATTGTCTACGAGTATCTTCTAGCAATTCAGTTAGGGTTTCTTTGGGCAATTGTCCATTTGTGTTGATTAGCCCGCTTATCTCTTGGTCACTTTTTCCTCGTTTCATCAAGGAAGTAATCAGGAGAACCAATGCTTCTAATTTTTCTTCCATGAGAATGTTCAACTCAATCTTTGTGCTATACCTCGTACAAAGGTAATTCCACCTACAACCATCAAGCCTGTGAAGATCGTAACTGAATTTCCATTCGCTGAGACAAAAGTCAACAATACCCCCAATAAAAATAGGCCTGCACCTAGAATCATCGCACTGGAGCCACCTTTTTTCTCTGAAGTTTCAAAAGAATCCAAGGCGCGGGTTTGAATCAAGTCTGCCCATTCTTCCGGTACTCCTCGGGCTTTTAGACCTTCTCTTACTTCGTAATCGTTTTTGTCATCATTGTAAAGGGCGATGGCATAGTGCAACCACTCTTTGGCTTTCGTTTCGTCGATTTGGTGTTCCATGGTATAAATCAAGTTTTTAAATAATTGATGTGCGCAAATTTATTACTAGAATTCAAAAACGACTAAAATCTAATGTAATTTTTATGTTAATACGTGCAGGAGACTTCGTCTGACGCAAAATAAGGAAGTAATTTTTCTGCGTTACTTAAAGTTCCCGAATCATGGTATAAATTCCAGAGTACTCAGCTTTCATGTTGGGCAAATCCAAAATGCGCTTGTACAGGATGGAAAATCCGTTTTTTGCATAAAAATCCAGATTGTAGGCATTGCTGTCCATTACCCTGAGCCATTGGTAATCGGCATTGGCCTGCACGGCTTGTTGAAGTGCAAAATCCATCAAAATTTTGCCGATGCCTCGACCTTTTGCAGCTTCGGATAGGTAAATTTTATCCAGGCAAACCGCATTGAAAAAATCCGTATCCGGGATTGGCGCATCTAAAATCAATTTCAGGTATCCGCCAATACTTCCATCTTCCAGTCGCGCAAAGTAGTACCGATGCAAGGGATTGTACAAATGCTGCTCCAGTACATCCAGGCTATTGATGCTGCCCAAATAGGACTTGCCCTCATCGTGCCAGAAGTGTTTAAAATAAGGCAGATAAGTTGCTTCTACCACTTGCTGCAAGGTCGTTATCTCGGATGCAGAAACCATTTCTATCGTTACCATAATGTGATTTTATCGTACTTTTGACGCCGTTCCTAAGTCTGACGCAAAAAATTACTAACCAAATCAATATGCAAGACGCCGCTGTAGACCAAATGGTTTTCAACCGCGAGGGGTTGTCCGATGAATTGTTGCTCAACCTGTACAATCAACTCCTCTATCCCCGACTGATCGAAGATAAGATGCTCAAATTGCTTCGCCAAGGAAAAATCAGCAAATGGTTTTCGGGCATTGGCCAGGAGGCCATTGCGGTAGGTTCTACCATGGCCTTACTCCCCGACGAAATGATCTTCCCGATGCACCGCAACCTGGGGGTGTTCACTGCCCGTGAGGTTCCGTTCAATCGCTTGTTTGCACAGTGGCAAGGCAAATACTCTGGCTTTAGCAAGGGGCGGGAGCGTTCTTTTCACTTTGGCACCTTGGAGCACCACATCGTAGGGATGATTTCTCACCTGGGACCGCAACTCTCCTTGGCTACCGGAGTGGGTTTGGCGCACAAACTTTCAGGCGAAGGCAGGGTAAGTTTGGCCTATACTGGCGATGGTGCCACTAGCGAAGGCGAATTCCACGAGGCACTCAACGTAGCCGCTGTCTGGCAATTGCCGGTGATTTTTTTGATCGAAAACAATGGGTACGGCCTTTCCACACCGCCTACCGAACAATATCGCTGCGCTCAATTGGCCGACCGGGGCATTGGCTACGGCATGAAAGCGCTCACCATCGATGGCAACAACGTACTGGAAGTGTATCGCACGGTAAGTAAGCTGGCGGAATCCATGCGCGAACACCCCGAGCCCATTCTTCTTGAATGCATGACCTTTCGCATGCGCGGCCACGAAGAAGCCTCGGGCACCAAATATGTACCCAAAGCACTCATGGATCAATGGGCGCTGCGCGATCCGCTGGCCAACTACGAACGATTCTTGATGGAAGAAGGCATTTTGACCGAAAACATCAAAAAAGAACGCAGCGCGCATTGGAAAAAGCACATCGAATCAGGACTGCAAGAAGCTTTTGAAGAAAGCGATCCGCACAATCCCATAGAGGAAGAACTGGCCGATGTGTATGCCCCGTTCGAATACCAGCCTAGCCCAGCTACCAATGGACTGAAAACCGAAAAACGCTTTATCGACGCCATTTCGGATGGTTTGCGGCAAGCCATGGAAAAGCACGACAACCTGGTTTTGATGGGTCAGGACATCGCAGATTACGGCGGCGTATTCAAGATCACCGATGGATTCGTGAGGCAGTTTGGCAAAGAGCGGGTGCGCAATACGCCTCTTTGCGAAAGTGCCATCATCGGTGCAGCTTTGGGTTTGAGTCTGAAAGGCTACAAAGCCATGGTGGAAATGCAGTTTGCCGATTTTGTGACTTGTGGTTTCAACCAAATCATCAACAATCTGGCCAAGCTTCATTATCGTTGGGGAGCCAATGCGGATGTGGTAATACGCATGCCCTGCGGTGGCGGCACTGGAGCCGGGCCTTTTCACTCCCAAAGCAACGAGGCCTGGTTTTTTCATACGCCGGGTTTGAAAGTGGTGTATCCTTCCAATCCTTACGACGCCAAAGGTTTATTGCTGGCCTCATTTGAAGACCCCAATCCGGTGATGTATTTCGAACACAAGGCGCTCTACCGAAGCATCAGTGCCGAAATTCCCGATGAATACTATACCGTAGAAATAGGCAAAGCCCAGGTGGTACGCGAGGGCAAAGACCTCAGTGTAATCACCTACGGCATGGGCGTAGCCTGGGCTCAAAAAACCATTGCTGAATTGGGCATTGACGCCGAGATCATCGATTTGCGTACTCTGCTGCCACTGGATTATGATACCATCGAGACCAGTGTACGCAAAACCGGGAAAGTGATCATTCTTCACGAAGATACCCTCCTGGGTGGCATTGGTGGCGAGATCGCGGCACATCTGTCGGAGCATCTCTTTGAATACCTGGACGCGCCCGTGATGCGGGAAGCCGCACTGGATACCCCGATTCCCTTTGCGATTTCATTGGAGCAACAGTTTTTACCTGTGGGTAGGTTTGCGGAAAAGGTGCAGAAGTTGCTGCGGTATTAGCCGATTGTTATGCGCAATGGTTCCGCAGCAACCTCTGCAAAATACTTTTTATCTCAATTTATCGGAAAGCCTACTGGGCAGCTACCAGCTTGATCAAGTCCTGATCGTGGTGATAGCGGATTTGGCACAAGTTGTCAAAAAACATGGTAGTACCTTTGGCTTCACTGTATTTTTCCCAGGCAGGAAGCCCAGCATGAGCCGGATTGCCGGTGCGTGCAAAATTGATCCAGGATTGGCTCATTTTTGCGGCCAGGGCATAGGCTTCTTTGGTTGCTCCCGTCATTTCCGCACAACGCGCGATGTTGTTGAACACAAAAGGCAATTCCATACAGTGCATGGCTTTGTATTTGCCGTCCATCACGGGTGACTGCCATGTGAACAAATACATGTACACGGGAGCACCGCCAACCAGAGCCGATTTGGTATTCGCTTGATTCACAGAGCCTGGGCGGAATACCATGTCTACATCCATCAAATCAGAGGGTTTTTTATCGGTAGGATAAGCCTTTTTTACCGCAGCAACAAAGGACGTGGTTTTGTCACCCTGCTGTTTTTTGAGGTAATCCATCACCTGCTCCTGGCTGCCAGCGCTCAATCCGGCACGTCCAGAGGCCATAAATTCGTTTTTCACTGTACCGATCAAGAGTGGAACGTTTTTGGACAAGTCCAGCGCTTCAGGTGCCATGGGTTGATAAGGCAACAAATCACCATCGATACTGGGGCTCCAACTGAGGCCAAAACCTCCAACTGGTTTGCCCTCAGCCCGCATGCGTTCAGCAATAGTCCGCAATGCTTTCGTTCCAGCAGCACTCAATTGTTCAAAAGGGATTTTTTGGAGGCTATCTACCTGATTTGGTTCCAATTTGAGCACCTTGAGGACTTCGGCGGTAATGGCCTGGCTTTCCGTTTTTCCCATCATATTTGAACGGAAAGCTCCACTTTGGTTGATGGCTTTGTGGAACAAACCCTTAGCCGATGGCATCGCCATAAGTGTATTCACCTTGGCACCACCACCGGATTGACCAAAGATGGTTACGTTGTTGGGATCGCCGCCAAAGTTGGCAATGTTGGCCTTGACCCATTCCAGCGCTACCCGCATGTCGAGGATGCTCAGGTTGGCAGAGTGTTTGTACTTGTCGCTATAAGCCGACAAATCCAAATACCCCAAAATGTTGAGGCGGTGGTTGATGGACACGACCACCACGTCGCCTTTTTTAGCCAAACTTTCACCATCATACGAAGGCAATTCCTGAGAAGAACCTGCGGTGAAACCACCTCCGTGGATCCAAAACATCACCGGACGTTTTTTGCCGTCGCTGATGCTGGGGGTCCAAACGTTGATGCGCATGCAGTCTTCTCCGGCAAAACCCCAACTGTGGTTAAACACAAACTCCGATTCGTCACCCGCTGCGGTTACGTTGGTGGGGGTCATTAGTGGCGCAACTGGCCCATAAGTCATGGAACTGCGCACTCCTGTCCAAGGTTTGGGTTTTTGTGGGGACTCAAATCGCTTGGCCTCGGCGTAAGGAATACCCTTGTAGGTAAAAATGCTGTTGTTGATGTAGCCCCGTACTTTACCGGCATCGGTGTTGGCAACTGCTACGTTTTCGCCTGTGATCTGCTGTGAATAAGCAGCAATGGCAGCTCCCAGCAAAAGGAAGCACAATCCTAGTTTTTTCATTGCGAATGGATGAAGGTTAAAAAATGTTTAGGAATTGAGTAGTTGTAAAATGGGCGAAAATTCTATTGTATCAATTCGTGACAATAATAAATCTATTTTCGAAAAAAACCTATTACTTTTGAGAAAAAGGTTTGAGCGTACATTATGCAGAAGATTTCTCCGTCAACCGTTGTCGATCATTTACCACATCTTGCTTACGATTCGGTAATTTTTGGATTTTCTGGAACACAGCTGAAAATCCTGATCATGGAGTACCACAACACCAGTGTTTTTGCACTACCAGGAGGTTTTGTGCAAAAGAATGAACACTTGAATGATGCAGTGAGGCGTGGGCTGAAAGAGCGGACCGGGCTGGACAATATTCACCTGGAGCAGTTTTACACCTTTGGCGATGCCGACCGGAACAATGCAGAACCGATGCGCACCATTTTGCTCAACAACGGGCTTGCTCCAGAAAAATACGCTTGGATGTTGGAGCGCTTCATTTCGGTGGCCTATTATGCCCTGATCAATTATAAGGATGTAGTGCCTCAGCCGGACGCCTTATCCGACTCTTGCCGCTGGTACCCCGTCAATGCCCTGCCTCCGCTGATGATGGATCACACACGGATTGTAGAAAAAGCCTTACAGACCTTACGCGACAACCTGGATCGAAAATTGGCGAGGGGAAATATGTTGCCACCTAAGTTTACGATGAAAGAACTACAGCAAGCTTACGAAGCGATTCTGGACACAAAATTGCTGCGCACCACTTTTCAGCGCCGGATGTTGAGTTTGAATTTGTTGGAGCGGCATGAAAAGCAGTTTTTGGGCGGCGCGCATAAGGCGCCATATTTGTACAGTTTTAAAGTTGAAAAGTAGTTGAAAACTCAGGATTCGGAGTACTTTTTAGAACAATCCGTAGAAGAGCCACTGAAATAGATGTCGCAAATCCGCCATATTTTGACCCTTTCCCCCAAAAAACCTCCTCAAAAACCTGAAATTGATCCCAAACCTGCCTAGTTTTGTTCCGCCGTGGGCTGTTTTGCCAGGTATCACCGACCATTGTACATCCGATGAAAGTCACCGAGTACTTCGAAAAAGCGCAGGGACAAACCCTGATTTCTTTTGAAATTCTTCCGCCACTCAAAGGGGGGAGCATGCAAGACATCTTTAAAGGACTGGATCCACTTATGGAGTTCAAACCGCCGTTTATTGATGTTACTTACCACCGCGAAGAATTCATTTACAAGCAAAATCCAGCCGGATTTTACGAAAAAGTGGCCATTCGCAAACGCCCAGGCACTGTGGGCATTTGTGCCGCCATTATGAACCGTTATGGGGTAGATGCTGTACCTCATTTGCTTTGTGGCGGCTTCACCCGCGAGCAAACCGAGGACGCCCTGATCGACCTCAACTTCCTCAATGTGCAAAACGTACTGGCTTTGCGCGGCGATGCTCGCCAGTTTGAATCCAAGTTTGAACCCGAACCCGGTGGCCACGAATACGCCCTGGATTTGGTCAAGCAGATTGAAGAAATGAACAAGGGCAAGTACCTTGACCTGAACATTGAGAATGGGCAAAAGACCAACTTTTGCATTGGCATCGCTGGATATCCCGAAAAGCATTTTGAGGCTCCCAATATGGAATTGGATCTGGCCTGGATCAAAGAAAAAGTAGACGCTGGAGCCGATTACATCGTTACTCAACTGTTTTTCGACAACCAGCATTATTTCAATTATGTAGCCAATTGCCGAGCTGCCGGGATCAACATTCCAATCGTACCGGGTTTGAAACCCATTACCAAGCAGTACCAATTGACCTCCATTCCACGCCACTTTTTTATTGATCTGCCGGAGCCTTTGGTAAAAGAGTTCTCCAAAGCTGAAACCCCCGAAGCCCGCCGACAAGTAGGCATCGAATGGTGTTCGGCGCAATCCAAAGAGCTGAAAGCAGCAGGTGTTCCCTGTTTGCACTACTATACCATGGGGGATGGACCTACCTTCCGCAAAATTGTGGAAAGCGTATATTGATCGTCATCGAGGGGTCATCGCAGAAAGGAAAAAGCGGTGACCCCTCTTATTTTGTAAGGGAAAAGCCAACAAACATCAAGTTTCTCGGTAGGTCTTCTCCTTCACGTCTTGAAAAAAAATAAACCAAAATACATGAAGCCATTTTTTTCCCTCCTTTGCTTCGTCATGATGACCAATTGGGGCTATAGTCAATTGCAGTCACCGGATCAATTTTTGCCACATCAGTGGGGCGCCCAATTTACGCCACACGAAATGAAACTGGACTACTACCGCCACGTGGCCGCCAACAGCAAAAACGTGCTCATTCAACCCTATGGATACACCAACGAGCAGCGTCCCTTGCAACTGATGTTTGTATCCAGCGAAGCCAATCTGGCCAAACTCGAAGCCATTCGGCAAAATAACCTTCGCCGGGCAGGTGCGCTAGAAGGCAGCACCGACGCAACCTTCGACAACCTGAGCATCGTCTGGATCAGCTACTCGGTGCACGGCAATGAGGCCGCTGGCGCAGAAAGCTGCCTAAGGGTATTGTACGAATTGGTGAATCCTCAAAATGCCAAGAGCAAGGAATTGCTCCAAAATACCCTGATCATTCTTGATCCCTGCATCAACCCCGATGGCAACTCGCGCTATACCCACTGGTACCGCAGCGTGGTAGGCAACACTCCGAACCCCAGCATCAATGCCCGCGAGCATCAAGAGCCCTGGCCGGGTGGTCGGGTCAACCACTATTACTTCGACCTCAATCGCGACTGGGCCTGGCAAACCCAGATCGAAACGCGCCAACGCCTGGCCAAATACAACGAATGGTTGCCACAGGTGCACGTAGATGTACACGAGCAAGGCTACAACAATCCCTACTATTTTGCGCCAGCAGCACAGCCTTACCATCGCTATCTGACCCAATGGCAGCGCGATTTTCAGGTACAGATTGGCAAAAACAACGCCAAATACTTCGATCAGGAAGGTTGGTTGTATTTCACCAAAGAAGTATTTGACCTGCTGTACCCCAGCTATGGCGATACCTACCCGATGTACAACGGGGCCATCGGCATGACCTATGAGCAAGGCGGCATCGGTGCCGGCCAGGCGGTGACCATGCGCAATGGCGATACACTTACCCTCAAAGATCGGGTGATGCACCACTACACGACTTCAATGGCAACCATTGAAATTGCTTCAAAAAATGTAACGCAACTGAATAAAAACTTTACTGAATTTTTTCAACGCGCCCGCACCAATCCTCCGGGGCAATACAAAAGTTTTGTGGTCAAAGCCACTAATGCCCGCGAACGCATCAAGTCTTTCTGCGAAGTATTGGACCGCAACCGCATCCAATACGGCAGCGCGGGCAAAACCAGCAGCTTGAATGCCTACGACTACCAAACGGGCAAAACCATCACCTTGAAAGTTGAGCCCAACGACCTGATTGTGAGTGCATACCAAACCCGTGGCACCATGGCGCAAATCCTGTTGGAACCAAGTGCCGAATTGGTCGACTCCATGACCTACGACATCACTTCCTGGGCTTTGCCTTACGCGCACGGACTCGAAACCTATGCCAGTGCGCAACGCCTGGATCTCGGGGGGAGCTTCAGTTTGAGCCCCAATGTGGTTCCTAATGTGGTCAAGTCTTATGCCTATCTGGCGCCGTGGCGCAGCAGTGCCAACGTGAAGTTTGTGGCTGCCCTGCTCAAAAAAGGCGTAAAAGTACGGTATGCCCAAGCGCCATTCAGCGTTGAAGGCAAGAGCTATGCCCGCGGCACCCTGGTGATCACGGAAGCAGACAACCGTAAAATGTCACCAGCTTACCGCCAGATTGTAGAAGCCACAGCCCGCCAGCTCGATCAGGAACTGAGCACCGTAAGTACCGGGTTTGCCGAGGGAGGCAGCGATTTTGGATCCAGCAGCTACAGCTTTATCCAGCGCCCTGAAGTAGCGATTTTGAGTGGAGACCAAACTTTTAGCAATGATTTTGGACAGGTTTGGTTTTACTTTGACCAGGAACTCCAATACCCACATACTATTCTGGATGCCAGTCGCCTCGACCGTACCGATTTGAGCGAATACAATACCATCATCATGCCCGAAGGCCGTTACCGCCTGACCGATGCTTTGCTTGAAAAGCTGAATTCCTGGGTAAGTGCAGGTGGCCGCCTGATTGCGATTGGCAGTGCGCTATCAAGTTTGCAAGACAAGAAGGGCTTTGGGCTCACTCGTTTTGCAACTGAGGACGAGAAGAAAAAAGCCGAGCGTGCTGCCGATGAGGCTACCCTGGCCGAGCGTTTTCTGGATTATGCCAACGATGATCGCCGCGCTCAGAGCAGCAGCATTCCAGGCGCTATTTTTAAAGTGAAAATCGACAATACTCACCCCTTGGGCTTTGGATTGTCAGACAGCTATTTTTCCCTCAAAACGGGTGAATTGGCCTATCAACCGCTCAAAGGAGTGTACAATGTAGGTACGATTGGTAGCCAGTTGATGGTATCTGGTTTTGCTGGCGCAAAAGCCAAGGAGAAGCAAAAAAATACCGTTGTGTTTGCCCTGGAGCAAAAAGGCGCAGGCGCGGTGGTGTACCTGGTTGACAATCCCTTGTATCGGTCTTTCTGGGAAAACGGAAAACTGGTGATGGGGAATGCCATATTCATGCGTTAAATCGGGACATTCCGTTTGAATGCACTGCCGAAGTCTACCAGGGACTCGGTCTTGATCACACCTTTGATGTGGTCGATTTTTTCGTAGAGTAATTTGCGCATGTGTTCGCTACTGGTGGCCACAATGCGAATGTAAAGGGCATAACTGCCCGTGATGTAATAACACTCGGTTACCTCTGGAATGCGTTTGAGTTCTGCAATGATTTGCTGCGAGTCTGAATCGTCGCGCAGCACCAGACCAGTAAACGCGCTCCATTCGTAACCGAGTTTTTTTTCATCCAGAATGATGCTGACCTGTTTGAGTACACCCAGGTCTTTGAGGCGCGCCACCCTCTGGTGCACCATCGTATTGGAAATGCCCAACTCCTGGGCAATCTGGGCATATGCCTTGCGACCATCCAGCTCCAGCGCCTTGAGAATCTGACGGTCGTGTTCATCGAGGTATGGCAATTTATTCATCTAAAAGCGTTGATAATCAAATGATAAAATAGGTAGATGTCAAACTGTTTCAAATAAAGCAAAAAAGATTTATTGAAAAGTCAATTTAACGCAAAAAAGTCAGAATAAGTAAAATTTACCGTGGTTGGTCTTTATAAAAAGTCAAAGTTTTATTTTTATCCCATTAATAAAGATTCTTTCAAGCTATAATTTCTACGGCCATGACCACAATGACCCAAGCAGTAACCCGCAGCCAAAAATTGATCGAAAAAGAAGAGCAGTACGGTGCGCACAATTACCATCCCCTCGAAGCGGTGATAGAGCGGGGTCAGGGGGTACATGTCTGGGACGTAGAAGGCAAGCGGTACTTCGATTTTCTTTCGGCCTATTCAGCGGTCAATCAGGGGCATTGCCACCCCCGCATCATCAAAGCCCTGACCGAGCAGGCCCAAAAGTTGACCCTTATTTCGCGGGCTTTTTACAATACTGCCCTTGGGCCTTACGAAGAATACATTACCCAGTTATTTGGGTACGACAAAGTATTGCCCATGAACACGGGCGTGGAGGCGGTAGAAACTGCCCTGAAGCTGTGCCGCAAATGGGCTTACCAGGTAAAAGGTGTCCCTGAAAACCGCGCCAAAATCCTGTTTGCTACCGGCAACTTTCACGGGCGCACCCTCTCAGTGATTTCGGGTTCAACAGACCCTTCCAGCCGCAATGATTTTGGGCCTTACATGCCCGGATGGGAAATGGTGGAGTACAACAACCTGGCCTCACTGCAAGCCGCCCTCGAAGATCCCCACGTAGCGGGATTGCTCATCGAACCCATTCAGGGCGAGGCCGGGGTAGTGGTACCCGATCCGGGTTACCTGGCCGAAGCGTTTCGGTTGTGCCGCGAAAAGCAGGTGCTGTTTATTGGTGACGAAATCCAGACGGGGATTGCCCGTACGGGCAAAATGTTGGCGCTGGATCATTATGGCATTCAGCCGGATATCCTCATTCTGGGCAAAGCACTTTCCGGCGGCGTACTGCCCGTATCGGCAGTATTGGCCAATGACGAGATCATGCTGTGCATCCGTCCGGGCGAGCATGGCTCTACTTTTGGGGGCAACCCCTTGGCTTGTGCCGTTGCCCGCGAGGCCCTGCAAGTGGTAATCGATGAAAAACTCGCCGACAATGCCCAGAAGCTCGGCGAACTTTTCCGCGCTGAACTCAACAAAATCCGCCACGAAAATGACCTCATCACCCTGGTGCGTGGTCAGGGCTTGCTCAATGCCATTGTGATCAATACCGACGAGCATTCTGGCCTGGCCTGGAACATCTGCCTCCGTTTCCGTGACCACGGCCTATTGGCCAAACCGACCCATGGCAACAAAATCCGCCTGGCTCCTCCCCTCGTCATGACCGAAAATCAAATCTGGGAATGCGTGGACATCATTCGAAAAACTTTGTTGGAGTTTTGATGCCTCCAAAAAAAAGCCTTCCATAAATAAAAAAGCGCCTACCCGGTTTCCCAAGTAGGCGCTTTTTTTTATTCACAACGGAATTATCTCGCGAATGCTACGGCACGTTTCTCCCGAATGACGGTTACCTTGATTTGACCAGGGTACTGCATTTCGTCTTGAATCTTCTGAGAGATCATGAACGCCAAATCGTCGGCGTACTGATCGGTTACTTTTTCGCTTTCTACGATCACGCGCAGCTCGCGGCCAGCTTGCATCGCAAAAGCTTTGGTAACCCCTTCGTGCGCCATGGCCAGTTCTTCCAACTCACCAATGCGCTTGAGGTAACTTTCCAGGATTTCGCGGCGGGCACCGGGGCGCGCGCCAGAAATGGCGTCGCAAGCCTGTACGATGGGGGAGATGATGTTGTTCATCTCGATTTCATCGTGGTGTGCACCTACGGCGTTGACTACCGCCGGGTTTTCCTTGTATTTTTCGCACAACTGCATCCCCAGGATGGCGTGGCTCAATTCTGATTCCTCTTCCGCAACTTTGCCAATGTCGTGGAGCAAACCAGCGCGTTTGGCCAGTTTGATCTGCTTGGGGTTGAGGCCCAATTCAGCCGCCATGATGGCGCACAAGTTGGCAGTTTCGATGGAGTGCTTGATCAGGTTTTGGCCATAAGAAGAGCGGAAACGCATCCGCCCAACCATTTTGACCAGGTACGGATCGAGGCCGTGCAAGTCGAGGTCGATGACGGTTTTTTCGCCAATTTCTACGATCTGCTCGTCCAGTTGTTTGCGGGTTTTGGCCACTACTTCCTCGATGCGGGCAGGGTGGATACGGCCATCGGCTACCAGTTTTTTCAAAGCCAGACGCGCTACTTCGCGACGGATTGGGTCAAAACTCGAAATAACGATTGCTTCAGGGGTATCGTCTACCACGATTTCGGCACCGGTAGCCGCTTCCAAAGCACGGATATTGCGACCTTCGCGACCGATGATCTGGCCTTTCATGTCGTCTGATTCCAGGTGGAATACCGAAACGGTGTTTTCGATGGTGTATTCTGCGCACATGCGTTGGATGGTCTGGATCACGATTTTCTTCGCTTCCTTACCCGCGTCCATTTTGGCTTGTTCGATGGATTCTTTTACGATTGACATCGCATCGGTTTCGGCTTTGGCGCGTACTGCATCCAGCAATTGTTCTTTCGCTTCCTGCTCAGAGAGTCGGGAGATGATTTCCAGTTCTTTGATGCGGATTTCGTTGGCCTGATCCAGTTCTTCCCGTTTTTTGGCAACGATTTTCAGTTGCTTTTCGAGGTTTTCACGGATGGCCATTGTTTCGGCATCTTTGAGGTCAAAATCTGCTCTTTGCTGTTCTAGAACGCGGTGGCGTTCATCGATTTTTTCTTCTTTGGATTTGAATTCGGATTCGAGCGATTTGATTTCCATCTCGCGCTCTTTCATTTCAACCATTTGCTGAGATTTCCGGCTTTCAAACTCCGATTTCAATTTGGCAAAGTGGTCTTTGGCCTCTTGAATCTTGTTTTGTTTGATGCGTTCGTTCTTGCTTTCCGCCTGGTTGACGATTTTCTCCGCTTTGGTCTCTGCTTCGTCCACAATACGTTTGGCCGATAACCGAGCTTCTTTTATCTGCAGGTCAGCTTGAGAATTGAGTTCCTCTAGTTTCTGTTGCTTCGATCTGTTCAGGAAAAATTGAACCAAAAAATATCCCAATATTGCTCCAACTGCCAATCCGATTAATGCTCCTATTCCAATTTCTGCCATAAAGTCGTTTTTTTCGTTTGAAAAATATAGGCACGGCACTTCAAGGATGGGGATAGGCCCCATTTAGCCTTAAAACACCAAACCTTAGAACATTAAGACCCATAGCGCATATTTAAAAATACGCCAAAGTCTTAAGACTTGATTTAGATGTCTTGATCCAAGAGTGCTACCAAATTGGAAAGTTTGGCCGAAAGATGAGTGTCCTGAGCGGCGGCAAGTTGGGTTTTGTGCAGATCAACAGCGTAGGTCAAAAGCGCCATAGACAAGCAATCTTGCTTGTCTTTTTGCGTGTATGTCAGTTGAAAACGATTGATCTTTTCGTTGACTTCTTTGACTATTTTGCGAAGAGAAGCCTCGTCTTCTACCCTGATTTTCAATGGGTATGGACGCCCGGCAACTACAACCGTGATGTTCTTCGTTTCCTCCTGCCCCTCCATGCTATAGTCAATTATTTGCCAACAACTCAATGCGCTTATCGATCTCCTTAACGTACTGATCGATTTGCTCTTTAAACTTTTCCGATTGCTCGGACTCTTCCCGGCGCTGCTTTACCAAAGCATTGGAAGCGCGCTCCACCTGAACTTGTAACGCACGAATAGCGGTATCCCGCTGGGCAATCACTTCTTTAAGCTTGAGATTTTCATCTTGCAAGCTTGCGTTATCACTCCGCAACAGCTTGACCAGGTCAAACAAACGGCGGATTTTGGATTCAATGCGTTCAAATTGTTCAGATGCGTTCATCTTGGGATTCTATCAAAATACAAATTAACACGTCAACGTAAATACTGGATTCGTTAGTATGACGCAAAAAATTACTTCCCGATTTTTTTTGAGGCTTTTGAATAGGACGCTCACTTGAAATGAACCGTTCGACTTCCTATTCAAAACCCAAAATCGGGAACTTAATTTTTCTGCGTTGCTTAGTATTAACGCCTGATCAGCGCTCCGAGTTTAGTCTCGTACTCGCCAATCAATTGATTCATCACTTTGTCGACCTCTTTGTCTTCCAAGGTCTTTTCTGCATCCTCAAACAAATAACTTACGGCGTAGGATCTTTTTCCTGCACCAAGCTGCTGTTCGTTCTCGTATACGTCAAATAAAGTGATGTCTTTGATCAACTTTTTGCCCACTTTGCGGGCAATTGCTGCAATATCGTTAAATTTAACAGAATTTTCAATAATCAGTGCCAAATCTCTACTGGTAGATGGGAATTTGCTTACTTCCTGATAGGTCACGTTCTGCTTTCGCAAAATTTTAAGTAAGGTATCCCATTCAAATACAGCGGTATAGACCTCGTTGCGCACGCCCAATTCCTTGGCAATTCCGCCACTTACGCGTCCAAAAGTAACCAAAGTTTGAGGCCCACGGTGGTATTGAACGCCGTAAGCAAAGCGCTCGTCGCTTTCCAACACAGTTTCCTGGTAACCCTCATAACCCAAACGCGCCAGTACGTTTTGCACATAGCCTTTGAGTGTAAAATAAGGTGTTTTGTTGCTTTCCCCTTCAAAAGGCGATTTCATCAGCCAGGATTTTCCGTAGCGATCGCCAGTCAAATAAAGACTGAGTTGGGCTTTTTCATTGATTTTGCCCTCTTTCATGCGGTACACCTTGCCAAACTCAAACAAGCGCAAGCGCATTTGCTGGCGGTTTTGGTTGTGCACGATGGCTTCCAGTCCGCTGATGAGCATGTCTGGGCGCATGATGTCGAGTTGTACGTTGGAGGTGTTGTTGATGTACACCAGCTCTTCGTCGGAAATGCTCTTGAAGGCCTGGCTGTAGTACCGCGATTGAGACAGCGATACGGCCATGATCTCATTGAAGCCCGCTGCCGCCAAAAAGTCGCCAATGGCATTGCGCACCACGGAGGGATCTGGTTGGGGTGCCAGGCCAGCGGAGATGCTGAACTTGTCAGAGATCTCTACCCGGTTGAAGCCATAAATGCGCAGAATTTCCTCTGCGATATCCGCCGGGCGGGTTACTTCCACTTTGTTGGTGGGTACTGCAACCGTGAAGGCCAGCTCGTCGGTTTCTACGATGCTCATGCCCTGAGCCGTCAGGATGCCTTGTACTTCTGCGGGGCTAAGTTGCACGCCCAAAAGCATATTTACGTAGGCATAAGTCACTTTGATCTGCTTGGGCGCTACGGGAGTTGGGTAGATGTCGATGATCTCGGAAGCGATCTCTCCGCCTGCCAATTCCTGAATCAACAAAGCGGCGCGCTTGAGGGCAAAAACGGTGACATTGGGGTCGCTGCCTTTTTCAAACACCTTGGCCGCATCGGTGCGCAGGTTGTGGCGCATGCTGCTGCGGCGGATGTAGGTCGGGCTAAAATGAGCGGCTTCGAGGAAGATATTGGCGGTACTGTCTTTGACGCCCGATTTGAAGCCACCAAATACCCCGCCGATACACATGCCGTTGGAATCGCCATCACAGATCATGAGGTCTTCGGCGTTGAGGCTGCGCTCTACTTCGTCCAGCGATAGAAACTTGGAGCCCGCAGGCAACGTCTTGACGATAACCTTGCGGCCAGTGATCTCGTCCAGGTCAAAGGCGTGCAAGGGTTGTCCCAATTCGTGCAACACGAAATTGGTGACGTCCACCAGATTGTTGATGGAACGCACGTCTACTGCTTGCAGGCGGCGCTTCAACCAATCGGGTGATTCTCCAACTTTGATGCCTTTGATGACTACGCCACTGTAACGTGGACAAGCTTCGGTATTTTCAACGCTTACTTCGATGGGCAAGCTGTGGTTGTCTACTTTAAAATTGCTGACCTCGGGTACACACACTTCGCCATCGTGGCCGTAGTTGATCTTGAGTGCAGCGGCCAAATCGCGTGCTACCCCCAGGTGGTTGGTGGCATCCGAGCGGTTGGGCGTCAGGCCGATTTCGATAAGGTGGTCTTCCTCCAGGTTGAAGTAATCTTTGGCGGATTGGCCTACTGGGGTATCGGATGGCAAAACCATGATTCCGGCGTGGTCGTGGCCAAGGCCCAATTCGTCTTCGGCACAGATCATGCCTTCGGAGTCTTCGCCACGGATTTTGCCTTTTTTCAAGGTGATGGGGTCGCCTTCGCTGGGATACAAGGTAGTGCCTACGGTAGCCACCAGTACTTTTTGGCCAGCGGCCACATTGGGGGCGCCACAAACGATATTGAGCAAGCTGCCCGTACCAATGTCTACCTTCGTCACCGAGAGTTTGTCGGCATTGGGGTGTTTTTCACGTTCTACCACGTGCCCAACTACCACGCCTGCCAAACCACCTTTGATGCTTTCGGTACGTTCGATGCTTTCTACTTCCAAACCTATGTCAGTCAATATTTCGCCGACTTTTTCGGGGCTGAGGCCGTCCAGATTCAGGTATTGCTTCAACCAATTGAGAGAAACCTTCATGTTTCGCTTGTGTATTTGGGCGCAAAGATAGGGTGATTGTTTGGGATTTTGGTGATTCGGACTGGGGGAATGTTCAAATCGTGGCTTTGAGCTGAGTGGGAGGAGGAAAAGGGGGAGGTTTTTTGATTGGGGATATGCTTCTCCGGTGTTACAAAGCTCTTACAAAAGCGGTAATGCAAAATTTTACCTTTGTGATGGAAAAGACTGGTGCAAGGGGCCAATCGCGCAAACAAGACCTTCAAACCAAAAAGTAATTATTTTGTTTTTGCTTGGCAAAATTAGCCACATAGCATATCTTGCTGATCATTATATCACATATTTATTTGATCCCCATGCACCGTGTAAAAAAACTGATTCTTCTCGCTTTTTTGCTTATTATCATCAGACCAGGTTGTACCCAAACACTGGAGCAACTAGAAGATAAAATCGCCAATACCTGGCGAGATAGTTTAGCCAAGCACATACCCAAGTATTATTCAACAGAAGAATACTTTACAGTTGAAAAAGACTGGGATCGAAAAATAATCAACCTTGAAAACAAAGACGTTGTTCAGTACCTTACTTTAAAAGGAGAATTAAAGGCATATGGAGACCTACTAAACGGAAAAGTTTTTGTACCCATAGCTCGCAAGGCACTTACAGGCAGTGAATTTCACATGTCGCTTTACGGCAAAAGTTCAAAGAATAGCGATATCAAACCTGCCCT
>NZ_JBBAKG010000098.1:0-21625 GCF_040403615.1 Haliscomenobacter sp.
TTTAAACATCAATTTTGGACCATTCCTTTATGGTACTTAATTCTGTCCAGATACTCAAGGCAAAAAGTGACAAAAATTCAATAGCGGTTTAACTATTCAACACTTCCGTAATATTTGACGTGTGAAACGACTTCAGTACAGCGTTTGCTGCGTAATGTGAGTAACTAAGTATTAAGCAAAAATTACTTCCTGGTTTTTTGAATGAGAATTTAATTTTTTTGCCTTGCTATGGCCGATTGCTCCGCTTTTGTACCCGCAAAGTGCGCACAACGCCTTTTCGGTCGTTTACCAGCGCCACCAGATAAATGCCATCGGGCAAGCCGTTTAGGCGGTAGCGCGCGCCATTATCGGCATCGTATTCGCGTATTTTGCGGCCAAGCACATTGTACAAAACCAGGTGATCGATGTTGTCAATGTGGTTGAGCTGGAAGTAATCTGTGCTGGGGTTGGGAAACAACTGTATACTTTCGGACTGTAGGTCACGAGTGCTGGTTGCGATACTGCGGATGTTTACTTCATAGCTTAGGGTAGTGAGTACCGAATCAGGTTTGGCAGCCAAGGCAATTTGTACCGATATCTTGCCAGTGCCTGCATTGCCGTAAGGTAAAAAATACATGATTAGATCGGCTTTGGCACCCGGAACGATTTTGAAAGGCTGATTGATGCGCAATTTGGGATCGAGATTGGAAGAAACGATCTCGTCGTAGCAGAGATTGTTGTCGCAAACGCGGGTTGTCCACTTGGAAGGGCCATTGAGCGTCAGCCGCCGCCAAATGATTTTGGCCGTATCTTTGCCTGTATTGGTGATGGTGATCGGCACTTTTACATCCAGAAAAGAATCGCTGAGGTCTACCGCTTCGGTTTTTTTGGCGGAGGTGGTAGAAAAGTTGAGATTCCCGGTTTGGGCAATGCCCAAAAGGGTGAAAGTCAGAAAGCAAAAAGAAAGTAAAGCGTGTTTCATGGGTTATGGTTTGTGCTGGCTTGGAAAAACACTTTTAGGTTCAAGTACAAATTTACAATTAAAGACTCCAAAGATCAAGTAAAGGTTCAGGGTTTAGGAGTAACTTAACATATGACTTGTCCCAAGGAGGACAATTCTGGTGTATATTGGGGTGTCTTTGGCCCGCGATCCCGGGACAATAACGATCTTGGAAACAGATTTTTTTCGCATGTATTCAATTTTAACTTAATTATCATGCATATCGCCATCATCGGTAATGGGATTAGCGGGATTACCGCCGCACGGTTTTTGCGGCAGCGCAGCGAAACTGTGCAGATTACCGTAATTTCAGCCGAGTCGGATTATTTTTTTTCCCGCACCGCCTTGATGTACGTCTACATGGGGCACCTGCGCTTGCAGGATACCCAACCCTATGAAAACTGGTTTTGGGAAAAAAACCGCATTGCCCTGAAACGGGCCAGGATTCAATCCATCGATACCGCCACGAATAGCCTGCTTTGCAACAACGGAGAGCGGATCGCTTACGATAAATTGATCATCGCCACCGGTTCCAAGCCCAATAAATTTGGCTGGCCAGGACAAGATTTGCAACATGTGCAGGGATTGTACAGCTTACAGGATCTGGAGGCGATGGAACGAGGCAGTGCGGGATTGCAACGCGCCGTGATTGTAGGGGGCGGCCTGATCGGCATCGAGATGGCCGAAATGTTTCACTCGCGCAAGATCCCCGTTACTTTTTTGGTGCGCGAGCCCAGTTTCTGGAATGGCGTATTGCCCCCCGCAGAATCGGACATGGTCAATCGGCACATCCGCGAGCATGGCATTGATTTGCGCCTCAACACCGAACTGAAAGCCATCGAGGATGACGGAACGGGCAAGGTAGGCGCAGTACTCACCACACAGGGTGAGCGCATCGCTTGTGGATACGTGGGCCTGACCGCTGGGGTGAGTCCCAACATCGATTTTTTGGCGGGAAGCGGCATCCAAACCAAGCGGGGCATTCTGGTCAACGATTTTTTAGCAACCAACATCCCCAACATTTATGCAATCGGGGATTGTGCGGAGTTGCAAAACCCTGCGCCGGGTCGCCGCGCCATTGAGGCCGTTTGGTACACCGGGCGCATGATGGGCGAAACAGTAGCCTACAACATCCTCGGTAAATCCGTGGCGTATCAACCCGGCATCTGGTTCAATTCTGCCAAGTTTTTTGACATTGAATACCAGGTGTACGGCTCGGTTGAGCCCATTTTGCCCCCGGAGCAGGCCAGTGTTTACTGGGAGCACCCAGCTGGCCGAAAGAGCATTCGGGTGGTATACAACTGCGTCGACCATGCCGTATTGGGCTTCAACCTCATGGGCATTCGCTACCGACAAGAGGTATGCGAACGCTGGATCAACCAAAAGACTCCCCTCGAAACGGTGCTGCAAAATCTGGGATTGGCCAATTTTGATCCCGAGTTTTCTAAACAATACGAACAAGCCTTACTGAATCAATACGTGCAGCAAACTGGCAAACCCTTGGTTTTGCGCCAGAAACGCGGGCTTTCCGGCGTACTTCAATTTTTAAACAAACGATGAATATGAAACCCATAGAAACCATAGAACCAAGTATGTCCATCATCGCCCATAGCGCCCACAACGGGCTGAACGGCGGACAAAAAGCAGGCGTCCTACTCGGTAGCCTGGGGCTGCTCGTGCTGCTGCTGAGTGCATTTGGGGTACAGTTCCCTTTTTCAACAGGCTTGCTGGGCCTCGCGCTTGCCGCTATGGCGAGTGGGGTCTTGCTGTATGGCTGGTATGCATATGCAGGCTTGCCCCAGGGCATCAAAAACAATGGCGTATGGTTTCGTTCCCTCAGCAATCGGGGCGTATTGAGCATGTTGAGCGCCGGGATGATTACCGGATTTTATGTACTGCTGTATTTTTTTCCCCACTACCTCGGACAAGGCGTGGCGGGTGCCACCAATACCGGATTGGTGGCGTTTTTTGACCCACTCAGTCTTTTTCTTAAAAAACAGCCCGCCAGTCAGTGGTTTGTGTACGGGGTACTGTACACGCTGGGCATTCTGGTGATGGGCATCAAATTTATCTGGAAATATTGGAACAACCGCTACCAGGTTTTCCGTACCTGTTCGGTCATGTTTTTTCAAACCGGGATCGCCTTTCTGCTTCCAGAATTCATGCAACGCCTCAACCAGCCCTACTATGATTTCAAAAACATGTGGCCGCTGGATTACGATTTTTTTGAAAAAGCACAAATGGACTACCTCCTCAATTCTGGTGGGGTGGGCTTGTTCATGATCGTGTTTGGGGTAGCCATGATCTTCGTTATTTCTCCGGTCTTGACCTATTTTTATGGCAAGCGCTGGTATTGTTCCTGGGTATGTGGCTGTGGTGGACTGGCCGAAACCGTAGGCGATCCCTTCCGCCAGTTGAGCGACAAATCGCTGCGCGCCTGGAAAATCGAGCGTTGGTTGATCTATTCCGTGCTGGTTTTTGTGGTGGTGATGACGGTGGCGGTGCTTTTTGCCATTTTTCACGACAACCCTACCGGCTATTACATCACCCGAGATTTCTTTTTGGGACTGGTGGCATTCATTTTTGCCGGATTGGGCTTACTCCTGTGGTTGCGACCCTGGTACTTTCGCTTGGTTTCCAAATCAGTCAAAATAGCGGCAACGGTCATTTTTGCGCTGATCATTGCCTTGACCGCCCTGGCCTATTTGTTGCACAGTCCCAACGTGTTTTTCATCCCCGCTGATTGGCTCAAGGCTTGGTATGGGTTCTTTGTGGGCGCCATTTTTTCCGGCGTGATCGGGGTAGGTTTTTACCCGCTGATGGGCAGTCGGGTCTGGTGCCGTTTTGGATGCCCCATGGCGGCCATCCTGGGCTTGCAGCAAAAGTTTTTCAGCCGCTTTCGCATCACCACCAATGGCGGCCAGTGCATCTCTTGCGGCAATTGCTCCACGTACTGCGAAATGGGCATCGATGTGCGGGCCTACGCCCAAAAAGGCCAGGATATCGTGCGGGCTTCCTGCGTGGGGTGCGGCATTTGCGCCGCAGTGTGCCCTCGTGGGGTGCTGAAATTGGAGAATGGTGCGGTGGGTCTTGATTTGCGGATGGGGGAAGAGGGGCGTGGTTTTTAAGGGGTAAGTTGCATTCAGGCATAGCCCTACGCCTTAAACAACCTATTAAACCGATTGACCAGCAAAGCCTTATACGCCTCCTTGGCGGGCGCACTGAGGAAAGAAAGATCGATCAATTCAATCCACTTGGGATAAGCTGTTTGAAACACATCCAGCGTTTTTTGAATGACCCGGGGCTGAAGCATAAGTTTTTTGGTGCCAAAATATTCCACCAACTCCCGCTGCCGGAATTCTTTTCTTTTCCCTGACAACATCAAGGCCATTTCCTCTTCGGCACCGCCCATCACCAGCGTTGAATTGAGCAGGTCATAGGCCGGAGCCATTTCTACTTTTCCTTTTCGGGTGATCAAGGAAAAGTTTTTGAGGTGCATGTCCTCATTTCCAGTCAAAAAACAAAACAGGATCAGGCGGAAAAATTTAGCCTTTTCAAGCATCGGAAAGGTGCAGAAGTTGTCTAACAGCTTGATGGTTTTTTCAATAGTGTAGTCGTATTTGGTATCCCGGCTCAGTCCAGCAAGTTGAGCAAAATCTTCGGTAGCCAGTTTTTCTTTTTTTCCAATACGGTCAAACCTGCGAATAAAATAACTCAGACTGCCATCAACGCACCAGATCAAACCATGCAGTGGCACTTCAATTCCGGCTATTTTGGCCATTTTCATGGTCAAATCCTCGTTCTCGGGCATTTGTTGGAACGTATCGTGTTGGGGTTTAATGATGAAAGAGCCATTGAGTTCAACAATTTCAAAAGCTTGTGTTTTTTTGTTGAGGACTGCACTCAACTTGGGTTGGACCCCTTGAATGGACATTCTGCTCATCCTGGTAGCCGCTTCCCGACGCTGCTCGGGGGCTGAAAATGGAAAATCCAATAAGCCGGTAAGCGACTTGTCCAGCAACTTCAATCCTTTTACGGAATAGCGGTCATCTCCACAAGGAAGATAAGTGATGGGGCATCTATTCATAAGAAATCATCCTGAACGTGACTGCTCCGACCAAATCCTCGCCTGTAGCGGCCAGTTGAGCAAAAAAATCATTCCGATCAATTTTTAAACGCCGCAACAAACCATCCAACATCATTCCTTCCGGCAATAAACCTTCGAAAAAAGGCGGAAAGGTATCGAACACATAACGGCTGTTGGCAATGGGCATGGTCAGGGAAACGGGTGCCCCATGGTATGCTGGCAAATAGGTAAAAACGTAGTGTCGATTGGGTTCTACTTCTTCCAAAGTACCCGCCAACTGATCATGCACCAAGATATTCGCTTTTCTCATGGTTGTATTCTTCCATTAATGGACTGCTGAATTGTAAATTGATGTTGAGCACTTTCAGTATCTTAAGCAGGGTATCCAGTCGAATGGTCTCCTTGCCATGCTCCAGGTCATACACCGCAGTTTTACCCACTCCAGCCAATAAGGCGCAAGCTTCGCGGGATAAATTTGCCCGTTTGCGGTGAAACAAAATTAGCTCTCCAAGTTGATGGATGTTCATTTTTACTGCTTTGGCGGTAAAAATAGAGATAAAAATGGTGGAATGCAAGGGGGGAGGGATTTCGGGGTTAAATTTACTGCTTGGGCGGTAAAAAAGAGAGGTAAAGTTGGATTAGCAAGCAATTTTAAGCGCGTCTTCCTTATTTCATTTTTATTTATCATTTTTTGTGGTATTTTTTTATTTTTTGTTTATTTTTAAGGCCAAATAAACCTTCATGCCCGAACCACTCAAAAACATCTTCTCTCGCCCCTTGCTTAGCCCATTTGCGGAGCTTGTGCAAAAAGTATGGCCTGATTTTTCCACCACAACCTTTCTGGAAAAGGTCTTTGACGAGCAGTACGAAAACCTTGAACTCAAACAACGCACCCGGCACATTGCCCATGCCCTGCGGGCCTGTCTGCCTGTGGCCTACCGCGATGCCCTCCAGATCGTGTGCGAGGTTACGCAATCCTACCTCGACCAACACGGGGAAAAACTGACCTTTCAATGGATTTTTTTGCCCGAATTCATCGAAGCCCATGGCATAGAAGACCCAGATGCCTCCATATCCGCCATCGAAATGGTGACCCGCTGGAGCAGTTGTGAATTTACGGTGCGGCCTTTTTTAGTGAAGTACCCGGAGCGGATGTACACCCAAATGTTGGCCTGGTCAGATCACCCCAGTCCGATGGTACGCCGCCTGGCCAGCGAAGGCATCCGCCCACGTTTGCCCTGAGGCATGGGTGTACCTGCCCTCAAGCGCGACCCCGCACCCATTTTGCCCATTTTGGAAAAACTCAAAAACGATCCCGCCGAAACCGTCCGCCGTTCCGTGGCCAATAACCTCAATGACATTGCCAAAGAACATCCACAGATAGTGCTGGAGCTTGTTGGACGCTGGCTTGGCCAAAATCCAGATACGGATTGGATCTTGCGCCACGCATGTAGGGGATTGTTGAAAAAGGGCAATGCCCAGGCACTGGCCTTTTTTGGTTTTGAAAAAGGTGCCGACGCAATTGAAGTCACCAACTTGCAATACAGCCCCGAGGTAAGGATTGGGGACAACCTGGATTTTTCTTTCCAACTTGGCAATCATGCTCCCAAAGCGCAATCCTTGCGCCTGGAATACCAAATCGACTACCAGACGCTCTCCGGCAAAATTTCTTCAAAAGTTTTTAAAATAAAAGAGCTGGAATTGGCGGCTGAAACTACTGTGCAAATCGAGCGGCACCAGCGTTTTCAGGATTTCACTACCCGGAAGCATTATCCTGGAGTGCATGTTTTGAGGATTTTGGTGAATGGGGTAGCATTGGTGGAAGGAGAGTTCTTTGTATCAAAAGCCCCGGGAGGGTAAAAGAGCGCTTAGGGCAGGTTATATTTGTTCACAAAATCAAACTGTTCACGTTTCATGAACAGTTCTACAGACAATTATTAGGGAACATTTTTAGACTGCTGGAATTGCTATTTTCAGAACAAACCGCTATTATTGTAGTATGAGTGTCGAAACCTTAATCCAGGAATATCAACAGCTTTCAACCGCCGACAAAGCGCGCTTTCTTGAACTCATCGAGACAGATGTCCTTTTATGGGCCGATGAGGCTACCCGCTCCATCCTAGAGGAAGAATGGCAAGCCATGGAAACAGAACTTGCTGGTGTACGAGAAGGTACAGTTGCAACCATTTCTCTCCAAGAAGCTATTGCCAATTTACACAAGTAAGTATGCCGCTCCAACATATCCTGCTCACACCAAGTGCACAGGAAGACCTCAAAAATGCCTGGGACTACCTCAATGAACAGCGCGATGGTTTGGGTGATGAATTTCTCGATGAATTCATCAAAATCACCAATTTACTTCTGGATTTCCCGGAGCTCTATCAAGCTGTTCGTGGAGACATTCGTCGAGGCATCATCCGGCAGTTCCGATATATTTTCACTTATACCATTCATGATGATTCCATTGTTGTAGCTCGGATTATGCATCGTAGTCGGAATACTGAATATTACTGATGACGATGCAGCATCGGCGATTGGTCTGAAGAGCTTTGACAAGCGGAGACATTGATCCCAGTTCGGGATTTGTGCGGGGGAGGAGACTTGGACTAGCAGGGTTTTGGGGGTATTTTAGGAAGCAAGCCCCCTCATTCCGCCACCACCACATTCCAAAGCCCCTTCACACTACCCCCCAGGCAATTGCTCTTTTCCATGGGGGGAATTTTGGATTGGCACGTTTTGACGATATCAAAAGCAAAAGGCTCCAGTCGGCAGCGGTAGTTGTCGAGGTAGATGATGTTGGCTTTGGTGTTTTCGGCCAAACAAAGGTATTCGGCGAAGGCGTCGGAGTTGTCGGAGGTGGTACTCAGAAAAGTAAGCACGTTGACCGCGATGCCTTTTTTGGCCAGGGTACTCGCCCATTCGCAGATGTCAATGCCGCCTTCCCGACAAGTATTGGCACCGTCGCTGATCAGGAAAATGCTTTTGCTGTGCTGTGGATTGTCGGTAAACAACTCCGGGCAACGCAGCAACATGGTCAGCAAGGGCGTGGTGCCGTCGGGTATCAAAAACCGCAACTTGCTGCGCAAATCTACCCGATTGATGCCCCCTGCCATAAACCACAAATCGGGCGGACTGTCGCACACCCCCCCAATGGTGCCAATGCCCAGGGCAACGCTGGTATCGATTTCGGGCAAAATTTTCAGGCACAGGTCTTTCATGGCCGTAAAGCGGTCTGCGCCATAGCACACCACCTGCTCCATCACCATAGAACCCGAAATGTCCACCAAAAAAACCAGCTCATCGTAGTTGTTCAACTTGAGGTCGCTGATGATGGTTTTGTGCATGTTGATGAAGGTCGGCTTGTATTCTTTGCGGCGTGCTTGGGTAGAGTCGGCTTCGGGCAGGGTAGAACCCACTTGCAGGGTATCGGCCAACAAGCGGTAATTGTACAAAGCGGTGGTGTTTTCGGGGTCGGCTTTCACGGCAGATTCAAAGGCGGCAAAAGCTTTTTCCATGTCCCTCCGGTGCACGTGGTAGTGCAGCGACTGGTAATTGCTGCGGTGGGAATTGCGGCCCTGATTGAGCAAAATGGCCTTGCCCAAAGCATTGTAAAACACACTCAACAGCGATTTTTGGGGCATTTTCTCCTGCATCGCGATGGCATCCCTCAGAAAGGGCAATGCCTCGCCATACCGATCGGCATAGCTGAAACTCATACCCAAAAAAAAGGTAGCCAAGACTATTTTTTGCTGGCGCTCCTGATCGTTGGGGCTCAGCATTCGGCGGGCTTTTTCCAGCACGGTTTTGGCCGTAGCCGGATCACCCAGGCGCCCCAGGCATAGCCCATGCGCCAGCGCAAAACTGAAATTTTCGGGAAAAAGCCGATAAGCGCGCTCAAAATTGCTGCCGGCCTGGCGGTATTTCCCTTCGGCATACAACAGCGACCCTTGATAATGAAGGCGGTAAGCTTGTTTGTCGGGCGGAGGCACAGTCTTGAAACCATGACCGCTCGCAATCATGCCCAACATCAATAAGACCAGGGAGTAGTACAATACCTTCATAAATCTTCAGTCATAACAATCCAACAAAATTGAGGTTTTCGAGCGAAGCCGAGAAAGGTTTTCGAGCGCAGTCGAGAAATGGTTTTCGAGCGCAGTCGAGAAATGGTTTTCGAGCGTAGCCGAGAAATGGTTTTCGAGCGCAGTCGAGAAACTATATCTTAAAACTCAAATAACCCGTCAAATAGTACCTTGGTTCTTGGGTCAAGCGCAATACATTCCGAATTCCGAAAGCTGGCCCTCGGCGCACCAGTCCCAGTTGCAGATCAGCAAATACGCTGAAGTCCCAGCGGGTGAGGTTACCCCGATCAAAGGTTTTTTCAGTTCGGTTTGAGCTCAACTCAAAAAATTGATCGCCTTTGATGCAGTTTCCTGCCGCATCTAGTCTACAAAAATAAGTATTGCGGACAAAGCTGTACGAAGCCGCCGAAAAACGCTCCACCTGCACTGAAGCAATCGCACCGATGCCAATCCCCATCCAATCTGTCAGATTTTTGCGCAATTGCAACGGCACCACCGAAACACTTTGAAATTCTTGATAACCCGGCCCATTGGCACGTGCCACAGAATCCACAATCACATTAAGGAGTCTTCCGTTGAAGGCCGTGGTTGTTTGGCGGGTCGATTGATGCAAAATAAATCCCTCTTTGGAGAAATCCATCCGCCCGGTCGTAGCGGGAAAAAGCTCGACTTGCAGGTAAGCTTTGTAGGGCTTGAAGGGCGAAAGGCTCAATCCAACAAAGTTGCTGTTCAGGCCAGGCTGCTCCAGAAAAAAGTTGCGCCCCGCCATAGCGCCCAAAGACCAGCCTGGCTTGAAATGAGTGCTGGCGTGATTGGTCACAATGGGCGGATTGCGGTCAAATACAATGCTGGCCTGGCTGTCGAAGGGATATTTCTTCATTTTCCGCCCGATCTCCAGGCGGTATTTCACAAAGCCCTTGGTCGAATCGCGGTCGCCTACGCCGTCTTGTTTGGTGCCGGGCAGGTAAATATTGCGGAAAGTAAAAATAAGCTTGTCCTTGCGAATGGCCGTATCCAGGCAGCTCTGATTGGCCAGCGGAACATCCGGACAAATGGGGCAAACCGGGTACATGTCCAGCACCTTGAGTCCTGCTGCTTCCAGTCCGCGAGGCACTCCGGTGCTGATTTGGATGGTGCTGGCCGGGCCTTCGCCATTGTTTTGAAAATTGACTTTGTAGCTCAGGTCTTTGCTTTTTGCTCCGCGAAAACTCATTTTTTTGCGCGATACCGCAATGTTGTTTGGGTCGTGCGAGGCCAGAATTTCCATTTCCAGGGTGACTTTGGCGGTTTTGCCATTTTCACCCAGGTACAATGCCTCGATGGTGATGATGGCGTTGGTGTCGGTCAGCATGTCGTCAGTAGCTTGCAGGGATACAAAAAGATTGCGCTTTTCGCCAGGTTTCAGGTTGCTGAAGTGCCAGGTTTTTTGCTGATTGTATTGGGTCAAACTTTGCTGCACCAATTGATGGGTGGCAGCAGGCAATGCCAGCAGCCAATTGCTGTACGCTCCGTTCTCCACTCCTGCCCAAAGTAATTCGGGGCGAAAATGCCCGGGGGCAAAACTCAGATCCCCTCCAGCCCCGGTCGTTTCGCCAAAATGGGCGCGGGTTTGCAGAAATGAAAAATGATCCCGGCGGTATTCTTTTTGATTGAAAAAAAAGTGCAATTCTCCCGATTGCAGATCGTCTTCCAGGTTGGCGTAGGTCAGGATGAAGACCGACTCTTCGCCTGGGCGCGGATTGCGAACGGCCCGCAGTTTCAAAGTTTTTTCTTTTGGCGCAACGGGAAAGCCCGGTACATTGCTGGCCAGCATCTCGGCTTGATCATTCACCTCCGTGCGTTTGGGGCGGGTTTTGGGTGATTTGCCTTTGTCGTATTTCCCGGTTGCCCACAATTGGGCATCGAAGGCGCCATTGCGGGTGTAGGTATGCTGGGGTTCTTTCTCAAAGCTGTAGCCCCCATCCCCGAATTCCCAGTAATAATCGTAGTACGGCAAAGGAGCACCTGGAATAGACTGCTGGGCGGGCAAAATGGGCTTAAACTGGAATCCTGCGCCTTGTTTTTGGATGCTGAAATCGGCGCTGGGGTCGGCAGCAGTAGGCTGTGCCCAGATTGCAACGCTGGAAACAAGCAGGGCGATGAATACGCTGGTAATCGGTTTTCTCATTGGATCAAAGTTTTGGCCCATGAGGCAAGGTCGATTGATTCTGGTTTTAAACCATTTTGGATTGGGCTGCGCCCAATCGTTTTTAATAACCGCGACGACGCGACGGCGCGACGATTCATTTGGCTGCGCCAAATGCGCGACGTGAAACGACGAAAAGGTGTGCGAAGCACACATATCGTCGCGCCGTCGCGCCGTCGCGGTGACAAAAAAACAGCAGCGGAGCTGCCTACTTCGTTATTTGCACTACTAATTAGCGCTCGAAGCTAAAGCTGCTTAAAAGAAAAAACTCAGAACCAATCGCCCCTGCCATGAGGGCTTCCTCAAAAATAGATGGATTTGGCAATTATTTTTCATCAAACGCAAATAAGGTGCAGGCCCGCAGGCCTGCACCGAGTGTTGCATGGGATCAAAAAAGTTCATGGGATTATGGCGCGGATGCCGCATTTGGGATACTGTTCTGGAAATAGGTATTATCTTGTTTCTTAGAGTATGACTAAATTGCAGCAGGATTTCTCCCGCCTACAATCATACATCGGGAATGGAAGAGAAATCTTACTGCCCAAAAGTGTTAAAAAAAAGTTAAGATAAATTTGACTTATGAGCGAGGAAAACCATTTGCTTGCCCTCTGCGCAGGAGACACCCCCCGCATCAGATTCATCTACCAGCAGTATGCCGGGCAAATCCGACGCTGGGTAGAAGACAACAATGGCTCTGCTGCCGATGCCCAAGACTTGTTTCAGGATGGCCTCATTGCCATCTACGACCGGTATTGCAGCAAGGACATTGAATTGAGCAATTCCTTTGGTGCGCTACTCTTTGGGGTCTGCAAACGCAAGTGGTTTGACCGCCTGAAAGAAAAAAATCGCGAAACCATAGTAAGAAAAATAGAGGAAGAGCGATATACGGATGACAACGACCCCAGCATGGAATCCGAAGCCGCCTTCCAGGAACTGCAAAAACAGGAAACTTTGACGCAGACTTTTGCTTTGCTTTCGGCGCAATGCCAGCAGTTGCTCACGCTATTGGGCCAAGGCGTGGTAGGCGATCAAATTGCCGAGCAGCTCGGCATTGCCAATGCCAATGCCGTGTACCAAAGCAAGCACCGCTGCATGAGTAGATGGAAGGAGCTTTTTACCCAAAATTTAAAGGTTTGAAGCCATGAACAACACGGAAAGAATAGACCGTTTTCTCCGCGGCGATTTGCCCGAAGAGGAAAAAAAAGCCCTGGAAACCGAGCTCAGTCAAAATGCTGACTTGGCCTCCGAACTGGCTTTGCAAAAAGACATGGAAGCTTTTTTGCGCAAACAAACGCAACGCGCCGCATTGCGGGATCAGCTCCAGGCTGTTGGTGGCGAGTTTTTTCAAACTTCCGAAAAAGCTGAACCTGGCCGCATCGTCTCCTTGCCACGCCGCCAAACCCTGCGCTGGGTCATCGGCATTGCGGCAACGGTCACCTTGCTTTTGGTGGCGCGATTCTTATTGCAGCCAAATTTGTACGACCAGTTTGCGCAGCACCCCCCGCTGGCCATGATCGAAAAATCGAACGAAGCCCAGGACAATCTTGCTGCGATGGAAGCCGCTTTCAACCAGCAGGACTATGCCCGTGCGTTGCCCTTATTGGAAGCGTATCAGCGCCAAAAGCCGGAAGACTTGCAGGTGGAACTCTATTTGGGAATTTGTTGGTTGGAAACCCAACAATACGCTAAAGCCAACGCCGTTTTCCAAAAAATCAGCCAAACTGAATCCAGTTTCAAAGATTACGGGCAATGGTACCTGGCACTCAGCTATTTAAAGCAGGGAAACAAAACGGCTTGTCGAAAAATCTTGCTGGAAGTGCCTGCGGAATCGGAATTTGCAGCAAAGGCACAAAACCTGTTGAAACGACTCTAACTTTCGGAGTAATTTGCAGCAAAACAAAAATATTTAGACATGCTCTTAGGGCTAGACTGGAAAGATTTTTTTGAAATCAGTTTGACCATCGCCGGAGGGGTTTTTGCTACCGTGCGCTGGGTCATTCCGTGGTTTGCGCAGCACCAAAAAGAAAACCGCCTGGCGCGTTGTTTGCACCCTTTTTATACGGCCAGTGAAATCAAAAGCCACACCAAACATTTTATTCCGACCCAGTGCCAGTCCAAATCTCCCACCGAAAGCCTTGAAATTGCGCGGGATACCGAGCCTCGCGAGCCTTTGATCCCTTACTTTATCCGCATTTTTGAAAAAGACAAGGACGATTATGTCTTTATGGTTTTGGCCGATTCAGGGATGGGCAAAACCACCTTCATGATCAATTTGTACTACACCTACCACCACCTGTGGCAAAAAAAGTACAAAATTCGGCTATTGCCCTTCAATGCTGGAATCGATGAAGAGCTGGATAAAATTTCCGACGAGGTGCGCCGGGAAACCATCCTCCTCCTGGATGGCCTGGACGAAGACCCGCAAGCCATCGAGCGCCCCAATGAGCGCATTGCGGAATTGTTGAAAAAAGTCAGCCACTTCCAAACGGTGGTCATCACCTGCCGCACCCAGTTTTTTGCCCGTGAAGAAGACATTCCCACCACCTTGCCTTTTGGCAGCTTGTCGCCCTCGCGTGCCCAACGGCGCATTGTAACCCGCTACATTTCGCCCTTGCAGCAGGACGAAATCAAGGTTTTTTTGCGAAAAAAATTCGGTCGCTTCAGCAGTCGTTATCGCAATTGCCTGACCTTCATCGGGCAGTACAAAGAACTGATGGCCCGACCGATGATCCTGAACTACATCGATTACCTGGTAGATAAAGCCCCTGAGTACCAGTATTCATACCAAGTGTATGCCCAAATCATCAGCCGCTGGCTGGAGCGAGAGCGCAATATTCGCAACAAAGGAGAAAACTTTGTTGAGAACCTGTACAACTTTTCCCGCTATTTTGCCCTTGACCTGTACCGCAATTCAGAGCATTTGGCCATCGCTGACCTGGAGGTGTTGCACCAACTTGCAGAACGGTATCAGGTTGGACTGGAATTGTTTGACATGCAGGCGCACTCGCTGCTGACCCGGGGGGCGCACAACAATTACAAGTTTAGCCATAAGTCCTTGCTGGAATATTTTTTGGCGGTGGAGTTGTTTACCAATCGGGATTTTCTTCCCGATTTCAAAGGTTTTGAAGGCTTGGACATGCTCAAGACTTTTTATCAGGAGATGGTGTTGGAGCAGGTGGCGAAACCTTTCTTTCGGGAAAAATTTGGCCTGGAAAATGGCAAACAATTTCCTGCGGAGGAAATGATGAAATTCAAAGCATGCTTGGGCTGTGGGTCGTTATTTTTGCCCATTGGTTCGTACGAAAAAGCTTTTTTCTTCAGCTTTAGCCTGGCCAAACTCAAAGACCTTACGCAAATCAACCTTTCCAATACCGACTTAAAGGATTTCAAAATCCTGGCTTGCATGCCCAAACTGCAACATTTGAATGCCTCCAACAATCCTGAATTGAAAAACCTGGATTATCTTTTTGTGGACAGCCTGAATCGGGATTTGAAGGAAATAGGGTTGGAAGGGACGGGGATCAACATACACCCAGTGCTGAGTGGTCATGGTTAGGATATAATTTCACCTACTTGTAGCATTGAAAAGATAAACGTTTTAAATTGCAGTAAAATTAAAAACATGGAGCATCTAATGATTGAGCGCAATCCAGAAATTATGTTCGGGAAACCCGTGATCAAAGGAACCCGTATTACTGTGGAATTTTTGATGCGCAAATTGGCAGATGGGTTTAATGTTGAGGAGATATTGGAAATGTATCCTCATCTAACCTTAGCGCAGATACTGGCTGCTTTTGCTTATGCAGCGGATATTATTGCAAATGAAATAGTTATTGAAGCAGCTTGAATATGATTCTGGCAGACGAAAACCTCAATTTTAAGTTTGTACAATCACTCAGAGATGAGGATTATCCTCTTACTACCATCCAGGATAAACAGTTACAAGGTATTTCGGACCATATGGTCATTCAAGTTGCACAACAGCAGGGTGCTGTTGTACTAACTGAAGACAAGGATTTTGGCGAACTTGTTTATGCCCACAATTTGCAGGACACTACCATCATTTTCCTTAGGTATCGAAAACCAGAACTTGAAATTACCAATAAACTTTTGTTGCAAGTGGTAAAAGAGTACTATTTGAAACCAGGTAAACGCTTTATTACCATTGCGAGAGGATTTATTCGGGTAAATGAATTGTAAGAACCTAGGATTTAGGTTAATTTAAGAAATTGATTTTTAGTGCTATGTGTATAGCTATAGTCTAGGTTTTGAATTAACGCAGAAATGCTCGAGCTAAAATGGTTAAAGAACTACTAAGTCCAGACAAATCAACCGCCATCACCCAAACATTGAGCATACAAAAGTGATGGCGGTTTGTTTTTAATACCTATGCTTGATCTAGCGCTACTTGCACTTCTTCTACTTTCACATCCACCTTTGGCGGCAGCAGCTTATACAACAGCGGCGTTACAATCCGGCTCAACAGCGTGGAACTGATCAAACCACCAATCAATACCCAGGCCAGCGGAGAAATCAGGGGATTGTGCTCCAGTACCAAGGGAATCAAACCGCCAATGGCAGTGACTGTCGTCAGCAAGATGGGCAGAAAGCGGGTCTCTGCTCCTTCTGTAATGGCTTGTTCCAGCGGCATCCCCTGCTCGCGCAGTTGATTCGTGTAATCCACCAGCAAGATCGAGTTTTTGATCTCGATGCCAATCAGGGCAATCATCCCGATCGTAGCCACAAATGACAAGGTTTCGCCGATGCACCACAACATGATCAAGGCGCCGATGATGCCCAGCGGAATCACCGAAAGTACAATGATGGTGCTTTTGAAGGTGCGGAACTCGAGTACCAAAATGCCCAACAAACCGAAGATCGATACGATGACGATGGTTTCGATGCCCCCAAAAGATTCTTCGGCGCTTTCACGTTCTCCTCCCGCCAGATAGGTGTAGCCCTCAGGGAAAGGATACTCCGCCAGTTTGGCCAGAATCTCGTCGGTTAGTTTGGCGGTATTGTAGCCCGTTTTCACAAAGCTGGTGATGGCCACATAGCGCTCCTTGTTGAAGTGGCGCAACTGGGAGGGCGATGCGCCCAGTTCCAGTTTGGCAATTTGTTGCAAAGGAATCAACGCCCCGCTCAAGGACGTAACGTAAATTCTGGAAAAAACCGCCAGCGCTTCTTTTTCGGTATGCGCCACCGATACCTTGATGGCATACTCTTCGCCTTCGGACGTGCGGAATTCGCTCACTTCCAGGCCAGCAATGCCCATGCGGATGGTGCGGGCTACCTCAGCGATGGGAATACCCAATAGACCCGCTTTTTCGCGGTTGATCACCACTTTGAGGTCGGTCTTTTGCGTCAGCAGCGGGTTTTTGACATAAGTCGTCCCCTCGGTATTTTTGACTATTTTTTCAACAGCAAAAGCCAGTTTGCGCAGCGTATCGAGGTTGTTGCCCAAGATGCGCATTTCAATTGGTGCATCTATCGGAGAACCCTGTTGGAAGCGACGCACCTGAATTTTTGCGCCAGCAATGTTGTCAAACACCAGTTTGAGACTGTCGGACAAGGCAACGATTTCAGGCACTTGCATTTCCCGCTCAACTTGTACAAACAACTGGGCATAGTTGGGTGCCTGGTTGCGTTGAAATTCGTTGTAGTACACCCGTGGATTTCCCTTTCCTACATTGGTACTCACGTTGCGGGTTTGGGGATGGCGCCACAATTCGGCTTCCACTTTGTGCGCAATGCGATCGGTTTCCTTGAGGCTAGACCCCAGCGGCGTTTCGATGTCTACGTTGAACATGGGTTTTTCGGAAGCGGGAAACAAACTGAAACCGATACTGGGCACCAGCATCAAACTCCCTGCAAAAATGAGCGCGGTAAACAACAGGGTCAAAAACGGATTGCGGAAACCCCACAGCAATACCACCCGGTAAGGGTCGTTCAGGTAGCGCTTGAAAGCACGCAAGAAGAAGTTGCCTTCTACCTTTTCGTGCTGGCGCAGCAACATGCTCGATAAAAACGGAATGATGGTAATCGCCACAAACAAAGAGGCAACCACCGTGAGCATCACTGCCATGGGCAAACTGCGGATGAACTCGCCAGAGCCTTCGGGCAAAAAAGCCAGCGGCAAAAAGGCCAGAATCAAAGTAGCCGTACAACCAATTACCGCCACCCCAATCTGCTTGGTGGCCAAAATAGCGGCGTCTTTGCGGCTGTAGCCCATGCGCAAAAAACGCTCAATGTTTTCTACAATCACAATACTGTCGTCCACCAACAAACCCAGCGACACCACCAAGCCCACGATACTCAACTGATTGAGCGTATACCCAAAAGCATTGAGCAAGGCCAAGCCGATGGACAACGAAAGGGGAATGGAAATCATCACCACCAAGGATGCCCGCCAACCGAGTGGCACTAGCGTGAGCATCACCAGGAATACGGCGATGGCAAAGTCACGCCCCAGACCGCCCAGACGGTGTTCTACATTCACGGCCTGATCGAAGCCGTTTTCGAGTTTCATGTTGGCTGGCAATTTCTTGGTGAACTCGGCCAGGATGGGTTTGATTTTGGCATCCGCCTGAATGATGTTTTTGCGGTCTTTCAGTTTGGTGATCACCCAGATGGCCCGTACTCCATTGAAACGTGCGAGGTGGTTTTCGTCGGCTTCGCCGTATTGAATATTGGCAATATCGCGGAGGTAAACCACGCGGCCTTCGGGACTACTTTGTACCACAATGTTGCGCAAATCACTCAAATCGTTGAGGCTACTGGTGGTCTCAATGTTGAATTTTTTGGCCCCGATGTCGATGCTTCCGCCGGGAATATTGACGTTGTTGGCCTGGATGGTGCCCAAAACCTGGTTGAGTCCCAGGCGGTTTTGAGCCATTTTTTCCAGATTGATTTCTACTTCGATCTCCCGCTCAGGATAGGCCTGAATTTCTACTTCTTTGAGGTCACGAATTTTTTCCAGGCGGCGTTGCAATTCTTCAGCCATTTCTTTCATGGAGGAAAAAGAGGCCGTAGGCGATGTAATGGCCGTTTGCAAGATGGCCACATCGGATGAAGAGGCGCGACGAACATCCAGGAGCAGCAAATCGTCGGGCAAACTGCTGCGCAAACGGTTGACTTCCCGAATGATGTCGTTGTTTTTGCCATCGACATCTACCCCATAGGTGAATTCCAGTTGGAGAAGCATCAAACCATCGTCGCAGTCGGTGGTGATCTTTTTGATGTCTTCCAACTCAGAAAGGGCATCTTCAATGGGATCGGCCAGGAGTTCTTCCACGTCTTCGGGGCTAGCACCAGGATAAACAGCCAGTACGACAAAGATAGGTGCTCCAAACGGTGGATCTTCGCCCCGAGGCATATTGAACAGGGCACTCAGCCCCAGCAACAGTACCATCACAAAAATGATGATGGTGAACTGGTAATTTTTGACAGAAAATTCGGCGATTTTCATTTATTTCTTTTTTGAGTTTTGAGCCCCTAACCCTAATTGATAACTTTTACCTTGCTTCCATCCTCCAGATACGGCGCACCCGAAGTGACCACTTTGCTATCGGTGCTCAAGCCAGAAGAGATGATGGCTTTGTTTTCAAAAATCTGGCCGATGCTGACCTCCACTCGTTTGACGGTATTGTCGGGTTGCAATACAAACACGGCAGCGGTGTTGCCATTGCTTTCTACCAGGGCATCGATGGGTACAATGGGGTGCGCTCCCCCTTCGTTGGGGAAAATATTCAACGAAGCAATCAGGCCTACGGCCAACCGAGGCATGCTGCGGGTAAAAGTAAATTCTGCATCAAAAGTGCCGCTTTGGGCATTCCCGATGTCGGCCAATTGGGTAACTTTGGCTGCAAAGGTTTGATTCGGATAGGCATCGAGCTGAACCTCAGCGCGGTTGCCCAATTTGAGGCGCGCCCAATCGCGGTCTACGAGCCCGCTTTTGACCACCCAATCGGCCTGGCCATCGCCCAGGATGTAAAACACCGGAGTACCCGGGCCAACCACCTCGCCCTGGTTCATCAATTTTTTGATCACTTTCCCGCTGATGGGCGAGCGGATTTCGGAGTAGCTCTGGTTGTATTGCGCAATCTGAAAACTTTGCTCTGCCAAATTCAAGCCGGTGGTGGCATCTTGTACTTGTTCCAGTGTAGCCACGCTATCGGCATAGAGGTTTTTGGCGCGATTGAGGTCGCGTTTGGACTTGATCACCGCCTCTGCCGCTTGCTGCACCTGCGCGTTGATCTCGGTGAGGTTGAGGGTAGCCAACAGTTGGCCTTTGCGCACGTAAGCACCTTCTTCCACCAAAATGCGGGCAATGACGCCTCCGGTTTTGAACGCTGGCCTTGCTTCATTGGAAGCCCCGACGATGCCTGATACCTGCACCGGAACGGAAACGACCTCGCTGACTACACTGACCACTTTAACGGGAATCGATTGGTCGGGTTCGGGTTTTCCGGCTTCTGCAGATTTTTCTTTTTTACCGCAGGCGACCAAAATTAAAAGTATGAACCCTAAGGTAAGTTGTTGTATTTTCATGACAATGGGTGTTGAGGGCAATGGATTGTTGCCTGATTCTTTTTATTTTTTTATCGCCCCTAGGGCACGTTCCAATTCGGCCAGGCGCATCAATACGTTGTAATAAGCAATGGAGCGACGTACGTCGAGGTTGGTGATTTGGGTGCGCGCATCGAGCAATTCTATGTAGTTGGCCACCCCTTCCTTGTAGCGGCGAAAGGTGTCCCGATAGTATTGGCGTGCGGCGTCCTGCTGGGTATTGAAGCTTTGTAGCACTTCCTGCTCTGTTTGTACCGCATTTTGGGCAACCCGAATTTGCAATGCAATCTGCTGCTTGACCTGCTCAATTTGCTCATTGAGTGCGCTTACATTGGTTACGGCCTGCTGTACTTGAAGTTTGTTGCGGTTGGCCGTCCACAAGGGCAATTCCAACGATATTCCGAGCAAGGCATAGGGCCCAACTTTTAAACCAAAAGCTTGAGAGCCCAAATCGAGTTGCGCACCGATGGTAGGCTTGCGGTAACTCTCTTCGATGTTGACCAAGAGGCGGTTGATTTCCTGGGCTTTGTTCAATTGGGCAAGTTCTTCGCGGTTTTCCAAAATAAAGGGGCGACCTTCCTGTTCGCTCACTGATATACGATCGCCCCCCTGAACTATTTGGATGGTATCAATGCTAATGGGTTCGTCCAAGCTCCGACTCAACAAGTGGTTGAAGTAGGCGGCGGCGTTGCGTTGCTGGTTGTGGGCTTCAGCGGCCTGGGCTTCTACGGAAGCAATTTCGGAATTGGTACGGCTGATTACACTGGGAACGGCTTTGTCGTTGCGTACCAGGCTCTCGTTGACCCGCTTGCTTTCCTGCAACAATTGAATGGCATTTTGGTAAATCGCCACTGCTTCCCGTGCCTGGAGGTATTGGTAGTAGGCTATTTTGACGTTTTTGGCCAATTCGCGGCGGTACACTTGCATATCGATTTCTTGCAAAGACACCTGAGCAGTCTTGATGCTGCGGTTGAGTTTGATTTCCGCATTCACGATGGGCTGTTGGGTGCGGATTTTTACATCGTGAAAATTGTTGGGCAGCAGCAGCGTATTGACGTTTTCTATCTGAGGAAAATTACTGGTGTTGGTGATTTGGTTGAGGGAAGAGTAGACCGGATTCAACAAATCGCCAACCGGAAAATCAATTTTTCGCCCCCCGGCTGCCAGGGTATAGCTCCCACTCAGGCTAACGCTGGGGTAGTACAAGCGTTTGGCTTCTTCCAGCGCCAAAAGGTTGCGCTCCAGCACAAACTGCTTTTCCTTGAGGGCATGACTGTTGTTGAGGGCTTCCTGAATGTAGGCATCCAGCGGCTTGGTTTGCGCCTGGATTTTCATCAGGGGAAGAAAAAAAAGTGGAACGAATAACAGTCGAATGGATAACAGTCGGGCGAATAACAATCGAGTGTTGCCACTTTTTTGAAGGAATCTTGGTATTTCCATGATCAAATACAATTCAATGTAACGAATGTGTAACGGTGATTTCTGAACCAAAGATAGGACATCTACTCAGGCCTGACCAGCGAATGCTGCTGAGCTGTAATAAAAAGTAGCTGAAGTGTTGGGATGGGGTAGTGAGTTGTTCTAATTACTCAGATTACGCAGCAAAAGCAATAATGAAGTCGTTTCACACGAGCAATTTTTACGGAAGTCTTGAATAGTTGAACAGCTATTAAATATTTGTCACTTTTTGCCTTGAGTATCTGGACAGAATTAAATGACAAATTGCC
>NZ_JBBAKG010000099.1:0-11409 GCF_040403615.1 Haliscomenobacter sp.
CCCTCGTCGCCGCTGATAAGGGCTAAACAAATCATCTTGGGGAAAATAAGCCAAATGTTCCTCCTGAGGATTGCTGTTGTTGATGATTTTGTCAATCAACCTCAGCGTCGCTTTACAGGCAATTTTTCGGCGCAGCAGCTCCTTTAACTTTTCGTGATCAATGGATGGGAAAAACTTTTTAATGTCACATTTGAGCACATATTTGTATTGGCAACTCAACTGCTGGTACTTGATGATTGCCCGATGAGTACCTTTTTCTTTTCGATTGGCATAAGTATCCTCGATCATTGAATTTTCAAGAATTGGCCCGACCAGGTTACAAAGTGCATGGTGCACTACTCTATCCCGATAGGGTGCAGCACTGATGGTTCGTGGCTTTGGTTCAAGGATTTTAAACTCGGTATAAGGCCCAGGTTGATACGTCTCGCTGAGCAATTCGTCCCGCAATTGGAATAAATTGGCTTCCAATTGAAAATTAAAAGCGCTAACTTCTGGCTCGAAACGTTTCCCGCGCTGCGCTTTTTTGGCAGCAATCAACAGATTCTCAAACGTGGCTATTTTTGAGAACAGATTTTTGTGCGTTTTCATTGGGCAGCAAGATTTTTTAGCCAGCCTCCCAGTTCTTTTCCGATTTCGTTGACCCGCTCCTGAATGTATTCATAGCGCCGGATATCCAGCAATTGCAGGTCTTTACACATCCTGATCAAATAGCGCAGTTGCTCCAATTGTACGTTGATTCTAAGTAGCTTAGGTCTTTTTTCTCTGGCAGAAGTATAATAGGCGTCAATTAATGCATCCTGAATGTCCATGAGCTGTATTTGGATTCGATCTCCCAACAAAAATTTCTGCGATCGCGGAAATTTTGCCAATTGTGGGATCAGGTACAACAATAAGTCATACACTTTGGTGATGATGTTTTCTTTTTCTGCCATTTTATCACAATTCAAAGTTCACTTTTTCAATTAAGGAGGCTTCGAGCCTCCTTAATTGAATTGAAACCAAACGTTGACCATACCAAGGGTAAAAGGGTAACAGTGACCAAGTTTAAAGATTTCTGGCTACCCGAAACCCGATAACGCTGCTGGTATTATCGGGAACGTTGCTGTTGCGGGAAGCAACGCGACTGTCGGAGTCATTGTTGTACCACGAACCGCCGCGCAACACGGAATAGGTCCCTGAGTCTGGCCCTTGGGGATTCGTAGAAGGACTGTTTTTGTAGTAAGCCTCATCGTACCAATCGGCGCACCATTCCCATACATTGCCACTGAGGTCGTACAAGCCCAGTTCGTTTGCATTTAGCTTCCCCACTTCATGGGTTGTACCATTAGCGTTACTCGAATACCAGGCCACATCCCCGATTTGGTTGCTGCCTGAGTACTTAAAACCTTTGCTTTGTTTTCCACCCCGTGCTGCATATTCCCATTCTGCTTCACTGGGCAGTCGATAAGTTTTTCCTGTTTGCTTACTCAGCCACTGGCAGTAGGCCACTGCGTCGTTGTGGCTCACATGGATGACCGGATGCTGCAATTCGCTGCTGCTGCGCAGGTTTCCGGCCACATCGCATTTCCAGGTTACTCCTTTCTTTTCCTCCCATTTTCCTGTCCAGACGTAGCTGTAGCCCTTTTTTTCGGCATCGGTCTGGTACTTGCTTGCCTCCACAAAAGTTTTGAATTGGCTGTAGGTCACTTCGTATTTACTAAGGTAAAACCCAGTGATTGATACAGTATGGCTGGGGGTCTCATCACTACCGCAATCGCCGTCCCGGCTGGGTACACAGCCCATCGTAAAACTGCCTCCGTCTATTTTGACCAGGTTATTGGCGGCAATATCCGGGCTGGGCAGCAGGGCATCGCGGCGTTTGCGGGCTTCGCTGGCGTATTTGCCCTGGGGGTACTGGCTCAGGTATGTCTGGTAGTTTTCCAGTTTGTTTTTTTCGCTGGCGAGGTCCCAGGCTTCTTGGTCTTGTTTTTCCTCGGCGGCGCGGCGGCGTTTTTCGGCTTCCTGGTCATCGATGAGCTGAATGGCCTCTCTCGCTTCGGCTACAAATTGCCCTTGCGGATATTTGCTGAGATAATCCTGGTAAGCTTGGCGGGTAGCTTTGGTCTTGGCATTGCGCCAGGCTTGTAAGTCAAGAGCAGTGGTACTGGAGCTAGGTGCAGGATCGGTGATTACGGGCCTAGTGGAGAATACCCCAGCTTGTAAGCCAAACCGCTGGGGGAATTCTTCGTCGCGGGTTATTTCATTGCGCAGGCGATCCAGGCTGAGGGCATCGGCACTGGCCTGATCGGCGTTGGTAATCATGCCGATGATCCCCTGGGGGCCAATCACGGGTGCGCCCGAAGTGCCTCTACTGAGCCCGATGATGTCGATCAACAGGCGATCCAGGCCAGCCCGATTGACCGTTCCACGCGTGGTAGCAGTGGGGATGTAGCAGGTATTGGCCTTACCGATGTAGGCTACGCTAAGGCCAGGGCCAGGGCGCGTACCCAGGCAATCCGGTTTCCAAACAAATCCAACTGGTTTGTCGATTTCGAGTAGTGCAAAATCAAAAGGCTGGATGCTGGCATGAAGAATGCGCCCCACCAAATCCCGATCGTCTCCACAAAAACGGAGGCGGATGCTGAGGGCATTTTCCTTGCCGGGTTCGGCGCCCTCTTCCTGCACGACATGCCCGGCGGTGGCGAGGTAGAGTTTGTTGTTGCGCTCACCTACCACAAAACCAAAGCCTTGCTCGGTGGTACCCGAAGCAAACCGGGAGCTGATCGTGGCTACATTGGGCTTGATGGCTTCGGCAACGGGATCGGCTTGGGCCAACAGGCCGATCGAACAACACAGGTATAGCAAAATGATCACGAGGCGCAGCATGGGGATGGTGGTTTTTTGGACATGAAGAAACGAATTTTTCAGGAATCGGCTATTGAAAAAATCTGGGTTGGTAGTATTGAAACTAAAGTTTAAATTTGGCTGTTGTTAAAATTCAAATCGAAATTCCATGGCAGCAGTGAGTAATAACGAAATTGAAAACCAAGCCTTAAAAGCTGAAATCATTAAATTAAAAACCCAATTGTCGCTTTTGCAAGATCAAGAATTTCTGCGCAAACTCAATTTGGCGTATACGGCCTTTGGCGTTGCTGTTCCAAATGAGGCGAGCGCTGAGGCCATTTCTTGGACACCCGGTGCCGCAAAACACCTCGTCTCGTTTATTGCCGACGATTTTGATGCCCCATTAGAAGATTTTGCTGAATACATGTAGCATGAGGATATTGCTAGACACCCATATTTTTCTCTGGTATTTGGTTGAACCTGAGCGTTTAAACAGTGATCAAATAAAGTTACTAAGTGATCAGAATGTATCAAAATTGTTAAGTATCGTCAGTCTATGGGAAATTACAATTAAAGTAAGCCTGGGAAAATTGGTCATTCACCAAAGTATTGACACACTGGTTCCCAAAGAAATTGAATTGCTTCCTATTTCAGTATTTCATCTACAACATTTACAAAAGCTGCCTTTTCACCATCGCGACCCATTTGACCGGCTTATTGTGGCACAAGCAATTGCTGAAGATTTGCTACTTTGCAGCATAGATGAATCGATAAAGAGTTATCCTGTGAAATTAATTTGAAGTATATCACCTAAAAACGGGAAGCAACCTGAATCTATCCAATGAAAAACACAAAGTACATCATTTTCCTTTCGATTTATATCCTCACACTGTGCAACAATTTTGCCACCGCCCAATGCGACGCCAACCTCAGCCCCAGCGACAATGAAACAATCGCCTATCGCACCCGGGGCAACCGCTGTGAGGGCTTTTACCGCGCCAAAGTAGCGGCCAATGTGCTCCGTCTGGTGAGTATTACCCTGGGTGAATTCCGTTTCAATCCTACCGCCAATGAAGTCATTGAAGTAAAAATTGGTAACACTGGCACTGGGCAAGTACAATTCCGCGCTGAAGGAATCCCCAACGATTTGTACTACCGCCTGGATTGTCAATTTCCAGCCCAATCGGGATTTTCCTGGCCAGTAAAAGACGTGTTGTTGAAAGAAACCCGCACCCAGGATGCCCGCAACATTGGGCTGCTGGCGCGTTTGAATACGCATTACATTCCCGTCCAAGCCAAAGGCAAAACCGCTACTGCCGAGGCGAGTCCACAGGCTTTGATCAAATTGGTATGTACGACCCGCGTCAGTAAAGTGATGTGGCGAATAAGTGGCCAAAAAGACTACGTTACGCTGCCCGGAGATTCCTTCCCCGCAGGGCGCAACATCACCATCCGGCTGCCCAATACCTTGAAAGGCAAAAACACCATAGAGGTTAAAGCCAAATCAGCCGACAGTACCGATTGGATGAACGCGGAAGTGCCCGTACAACTCTAATCCGGCATGACAACCCAACAACAACTTCAAGCGCTGTTGGCGCGCAATGAATTCGAGAATCTGATCGCTGAAATACGCCTCATTTGCCTGCAAGCCCCCAATGATCAACACGGCAACGACCTGGTTTTGCTGGTAGCGCAATACAATGCTTTCCTGGAAAATGAGGCCAAGCTCTACGCCGCAGATCGGGACGTAGCTTTAGCCAAAGTAACCGACAGTTTTCAGGATTTCATCCAATTGTTGGACATTCCCAAGGGAGACGCTACTCAGGCCGAATGGTTCAAAAAGCAGCAAAAAAATGCGGTCGAAGAAATCGTGCAATCGCCCTGGCGTTGGTCTGTACTCATTGCCGTATTGAGTTTGTTGTTGCTCTTGATCGGGCAACTGCGGGTACAACAAACCGACTTTGAGTTGAAAGCGCGGGTAAAAAAAATTGGTTTGCGCCTTGCCCAAGACTGGAGCATTGGTGCAGGCTATGACCAGTTCCTGAGCAGGTTTGAACTAGAAAATGCTGCGGCCATCCCTACCCTACCCGCCTGGCCAGTCAATGATGCCTTTGTTGGTTTGCAAGGCGGGCGCATCCAGTTGAACGCTTTGCCCATTGAAGCAGGCCAATCGATTACACTGGAAGCAGACAAGCAAGAGTGCATCTTGCAATTGGCCAATGGGAGCACCCGCATCCAGCTAGACTTGCTGGGTACTCGGCTGAGTTTACCAGACCTCGGATTGGATACCCTCCTGGGCGAAATTGAAACGGGCGATGAATCCTTAAATTTGCAGTCGAGTCTCGCCCCCAAAATATGGCTCAGTGTACATGATTCGCTGCCTCTGGTGTTGCCAGAACTACAGGTCGATTCCATCGATTTCAATTACAAAGCGGAAATTAATCCCGAAGAAAAAGCAGACTCTTCTGGCTTGTTGAGTGGTTTCATTCAAGTGGATCAAGGCATTCATCAACTCTCCAAAGGCAGTGGATTAAGCCTGGGCGGTTTGCAAAGTGCCATTCTAGAAATTAAGCCCCAAAATGGCGGCTTTGACCTTGTACTGCGTGGGGAAGCACGGCATTTGAGTACGGCTTATTTGGGACAGCGCAGCAATTTAATGCCCACCTGGTTGCAGTATTTCCGGCAAAACCAGGCTTTCCTTTTTTACTTTAGTTCACTTTGTGCCTTGTTTGCGGTGTTGTTTCCGCTGCGCAACTGGTTCATCAAAGCAAAAAATTAGGATATCCTGTCCTAATCCCACCCCATTCCTTTGCGCCTTCCCTTTTTTTTCGGATGTTGCGGTCTTATGTTTGCAATTAAACACTATCCGGAGCACATTAAGGGAAAAGAATTGGATGACTATCTGGCCAATGGTTGGTACCGGATGGGGCAAACGATATTTACCACCCATTTTTTGTGCTTTGGTGAGAATTTTTACTCTGCCATTTGGGTACGGCTGGATTTGGTGCAGCACCAGTTCAGCAAGAGTTTGCGCAAGATCATCAAGCGCAACAATGCACGGTTTCAGTTTCATTTTGGCAAGGCGGTGATTGACCTCCCCCGCGAGGCGCTGTACCAGAAGTACCGGGTCACTTTTCCAGGCATGATTGCGCCGTCCATTCTGGATTCTCTACAGGATGGAGATCATTTCAATGTGTACAACACCTACGAATTTACGGCTTACGATGGCGACAAACTGGTGGCCGTCAGTTATTTTGACCTGGGCGAAGACAGCATTGCCAGCATCCTGGGTTTTTACGATCCTGATTACAAAGCACATAGTTTGGGGCTGTACACGATGTTGATGGAGGTAGAATACGGTAAGATTCAGGGCTTCAGTTATTTTTATCCAGGGTATGTAGTGCCAGGTTACGATCGTTTTGAGTACAAACTGCGGATCGGCCCGGTAGACTACCTCGATTTGCGTTCTGGCGATTGGCTGCCTTATGCTTCCCTCAGTGCGGAAGAAGTTCCCATTTACCGCATGCGGGTCAAGTTGGAGATTTTGCGGCAAGCCGCCTTGAAGGCACGCATGAATTTGCCTTTCAATTTTTATCCCCTCTTTGAAGCCAATTTGTTTGGTTATCCTTCTTTGCCTTTTTTTGATTATCCCTTGATGGTTTACGGCGGCGAAACGGCTGAGGAAGATGGCCATTATGCGCTGGTTTTTGACCCCCGCAATGGTCAATTCCAGCTTTTGCTGTGCTCTAATTTTGACTATTCCCTGTTTTATTTCAATGATGCTTACACCAGTATGTTCAGCTCAGAGCGGCATTTTACGCAACTGATCTTGATGGAGCAAGTGTTGGAAAGCAATGCGCATCCAGAAGTGGTGTTGGAAGCCTTGCTCGCTGAACGGGTGAGGGGCAAGGTCAAATAGTCTGCTTTTGCCAAATCATCTCAAATCGTTCAGATTTAGCTATATTGGTCTCAAAGACATTGCCATGAAGTTTCTGTTTCTTTTAATCATCTGCCTTGGATCCCTGATGCTCGGTCATAGTCAGGCGGTGCAATATGCCGCTACCCTGCAAACCGAACGCAGTAAGCTGGAACTCAGCTTGCAGCAAAAAATAACGCAAACCATTGCGCTGCCGTTCAATGCCCAAAACGAAGCGGCGTGGTTGGAAGCTTTGTGGGCAATGGAATTGATGCAAGTCAAAAATAAAGCCATTGAGGAAGCCTTATTCAAACAAGTGTTGGTTCATTACGATCAACTCAGCCTGGAAGCCCGGCGACAAAGCCTGGAAACCATTTACGCCCTTTATCCACGCGAGTTTGATCAGGCCATAGCGCAATTGTTGCCCCAGGAAAAACACCCCAAACTCTTTGCCATGATGGTGCATTATTTGCGGAGAAACCACCAGGGTAAGGCCCTACAAAAGCAGGCCAATGCTTACTTGCTGCAAAACCTGGCGCAATACGCCGATCATCCGATTGTGTACTGCCTGAAAAAAGACCTGGAGCAATCGCGCAGTGCCCGCCTGGCTCAACGGCCACCGCTACACGATTTGCTTCAGCATCCTTTTCCTGGCAATCCCTGGGTGTTTTTTTCCTTTCAGCGACTCAACCGCGACTATCCCGGACAAACGGTGATTCGGCAGCCGAATGGACAGTTGGTTCGGGATTCGGCGGGGCAGCTGTTTCACATCCCGCATTTGGCCAGAGCAGTCAGTAATTTTCCCGGGTACATCACCAACGGCAATACGCCGCAGGGCATTCTTTCCATTTTGGAAATCACCACCACGGATAACCAATTCATTGGGCCCAATGAAATGCTCAATATGGTTTTGCCCTATGAAGTACCGTTGCTGCGCTTCAACCATGAGTCGAGTTTTGCTGCAAATGAGGAAGCGGCATACCGCGCGATGCTGCCGTCATCCTGGCAAAATTATTTCCCGATCTGGGAGGCTTATTACGCGGGCAAAGCGGGACGTACCGAGATTTTTGCCCACGGTACCACCATCAATCCACAATTTTACAGTGGTGCAGCGTATTATCCCAATACACCTTCTTTGGGATGCTTGACCGCCAGTGAGGTTTGGAATCCCCAAAACGGGCAATTGGAAAGCAGTGATCAGCTCCAGTTGATTCAAACCATGAAAAGGCTTGGCATCAGTCATGGGTATTTCATTGTGGTGGAAACGGATGATCAGGATAGAGCCGTCAGTGAAGCTGAAGTAGAAAACTGGATTAAAAATTAAACCCCGTAATTACGCTACAGAAGCTGTTGCTTTCTTTCGCAACAACAGCGCAGTGACCACATCAATGACCAACCCCACTGGAAAAATCTCCATAAACGTGACCGCCATCATGATGAAAGGATTCTTGTACAGCTCCATGTTTTTGCGCATGGCCGCTTCTTTCTCAGCAATTTCAGCAGCCGTTTTTCCTGATTTTTTCAATTCCTCAAGCATGTGATCCAGGTACATGTCTGGAAAATTCTGCAAGGTTTCGGAAGTATTGTAAAGCACCATCCAGCCTGCTACATAAATTACGGAAGCGATCAGCGAGATCCACAAGCCAATCTGAAACGCTTTTCCAAAAGTAATCACTCCGTGGAGGTACTTGTTGCGGTAAGAACGTACCCCAAAGAAAATCATGGAGAGTGAAACCAGCATGGAAATATAACCCCAGAATTCGCTGGTTTTCATATCGGGCTTTGCACCTTCCTTGATCAACAGTGGTTGTTCGAGAATAAAGAAAAAGACCATGACACAGCCTGCGATTAATCCGTAAAAAAGGACATGTTTGCGCATGTTGAAGATTTTAATTGCGTGATTGAATGCCTCAAAACACGGGGATTCAGGTCATTTTTGCATCACCCAAAAGTATGATTCTGGCGAAAAATTCAACTTTCACCCGAAAGTAGTAGCGCTTGTCTTTCACAAAAGTCCAATTTCCTTGGCTTTTTGTACCGCCTGAGTGCGGCGCTTGGCATCCAGTTTGAGAAAGACGTTGGAGGAATGGGTTTTGATGGTATTCAGGGAGACGAAGAGCATTTCGGCAATTTCCTGATTGGAGTAGCCCTGCGCGATTAAGGCAAGAACTTCGTATTCTCGCTTGCTGAGCCGGTATTTTTCCACCAGTTCCGGTTTCGGTTCTGCGCTAGTTTGAGCAATTTCTACAATTGTTGAAGGCAGTGGTTCTGGTTTCTGGGTCAATTTCCACCCAATCCAAGTGCCCAAAAGCACAAAAAAGACGGCCACAATGCCCACATAAACTTCTAACCGGATGTCGCGCAGCAAGAACTGGTACTCCACTGTCTTGAGGATGCCGAGCAAAATGGCCATGGCTAAACCGTACCAAAAGATGGTGCTTTTCATTCCAGCGTAGAATAGACTTTATGAAGAGGAAAAAGTCCCCTGTTAATGTCCTCGTAAAATTAGCAACCAAGTACACTTCCGCCCAAAAGAATCTCTAAATTTGTGGCAATTTTTAAATCAGTCCAAATAAAACCAATTATGGCAAATTCAAATGCCAATCCAAACACCCGACTGGAGCACGACCTGTTGGGTGAAAAACACTTGCCCATTGATGCTTATTATGGCATTCAGACCCAGCGGGCACTCGAAAACTTCAAAATCAGCGGGGTTACCCTCCAATTTTTTCCTGAATTTATCGAAGCCTTGGTGGAGGTCAAAAAAGCTTGTGCCCTGGCCAATTATGATTTGGGTTTTTTATCTGACGAAATCAAGAATGGCATCATTGCTGCCTGCGACGAGATCATGGAGGGCAAATTGCACGACCAGTTCAAAGTAGACATGATCCAGGGCGGAGCAGGAACCTCCACCAACATGAACGCCAATGAAGTAATTGCCAATCGCGCCCTTGAAATCATGGGCTACAAAAAAGGAGAATACGACCATTGCCACCCCAACAACCACGTCAACCTCTCGCAATCGACCAATGATGCTTACCCAACCGCACTCAAAATTGCCCTGATCAAGAGCAAAGCAAAGTTGCTGGTAGAATTGGTAGCGATCGTCAACAGTTTCCGTAAGAAAGGGGTGCAATACCAGCACGTGATCAAAATGGGGCGCACCCAGCTACAGGATGCGGTACCCATTACGATGGGGCAAACTTTTGAGGCATACGCCGCTACCCTGGAAGAAGAAATCGAACGCCTGGAAAACAATACCAATCTCTTTTTGGAAGTAAATCTGGGTGGAACAGCCATTGGAACGGGTATCAATACCTCGCCTCAATATGCCCGCCTGGCCATTGCATACTTGCGAGATGTAACAGGATTTAAAATTGTAGCCGCCCGAAACCTGATTGAAGCCACCCAGGATACCGGGGCATTCATCATGTTTTCTTCGGCAGTAAAGCGTTTGGCCATCAAGTTGTCCAAAATTTGCAACGATTTGCGCTTGTTGTCTTCCGGCCCCCGGACGGGCTTCAATGAAATAAATTTACCTCCGATGCAGCCGGGGTCTTCCACTATGCCTGGCAAAGTAAATCCGGTGATTCCTGAAGTGATGAACCAAATTGCTTTCAAAGTAATGGGCAATGACCTTACCGTCAATATTGCCGTTGAAGGTGGTCAACTGGAACTCAACGCTTTTGAACCCATCATCGGTCATTGTTTGTTCGAATCGATCAACATTCTCAAGAATGGCATGGTAACCCTGCGCAACAAGTGCATCGATGGCATCACCGTGAATGAAAAGCGGTGCTGGGATCTGGTCAAAAACAGCATCAGCATCGTTACCGCCTTGAACCCTGCCCTTGGCTACGAAACCTGTACTGCCTTATCGAAAGAAGCGCTGGCAACCGACCGGAGCATTTATGACCTGGTGTTGGAAAAGAAACTGATGAGTCAAGAGGAACTGGATACGGTATTGTCTCCGGAAAACATGATTCGGCCTCAGTTGAAATCAAATCGTTAGCGCTTGTTTACCTATTTTCAGGGTTTAACCTGATCGGGCTAAAACTTAACCTGCACTTTAAGTTCAAGCCTTACTTTTGGGCAATTTCAAAAATGTCATCGCTATGAAAAGTGCTCTGTTCCTCGTTTTTATTGGTCTTTTTTGTCTGAGCTACCACTCCAATGTTGACAAGCTGCGCCTCAATCAAATCCAGGTGATCGGATCACACAATAGCTACAAGCAAGCGATTGATCCGGCACTTTTTCAAAGATTGAGAATGGTAGACTCCAATATGGTCAAAGAAATTGATTACAGCCATATTGGCCTTTCTGCACAACTCGACATGGGGTTGATGAGCCTGGAAATTGATGTTTATGCCGATACCAAAGGCAAGAAATATGCGCAGCCCAAAGGACTGGAATGGGCCGGAAAAAACCCGGCTGCTCTGGCTTACGATCCCAAAGGTGAAATGAACGAGCCGGGCTTCAAGGTTTTGCACATTCAGGAAATTGATTTCCGCAGCAACTGCCTAACCTTTAAAAACTGCCTCGAAGAATTAAAAACCTGGTCGAATGCCCATAAAAACCACTTTCCCATTTTCATCACCATGAATGCCAAAGACGATGAAATCAAGCGACCTGGCTTCACTGTACCTGAAAAATTCGATGCAGCGGTATTT
>NZ_JBBAKG010000099.1:11509-21456 GCF_040403615.1 Haliscomenobacter sp.
TGAAATCAAGCGACCTGGCTTCACTGTACCTGAAAAATTCGATGCAGCGGTATTTAATGAACTGGACAAAACCTTGCAGACTTACTTGGGTATTGAAAAATTGATTACCCCAGATGTTGTACGCGGGAACTTCGCTACTTTGGAGGCAGCAGTATTGGCGGGCAACTGGCCAAGCATCAAAAAAGCTCGGGGTAAATTCTTGTTTGTACTGGATGAAGGAGGAGAAAAAAGAGCGACCTATTTGGCCGGCCATCCTTCCTTAAAAGGTCGGATGATGTTTTCTACAACCGAAGCTGGCGCTCCAGAAGCCGCTTTTTTGATTAAAAACGACCCAGTTGAAGCCCAAAAAGAGATTCAGGATCTGGTAAAAAAAGGGTACATCGTGCGCACCCGGGCTGATTCCGGCACCTGGCAAGCCCGAAAAAATGACAAGAGTCAATTTGAGGCAGCATGCACGTCCAATGCGCAGATTATTTCAACAGACTACTACCTGCCGAGTAAGCATTTCAAATCAGATTATGCCATTTATTTCGATGATAAAACTTTTTGCCGACCGAATCCGATGCTTAAAAGATAAAAATAAGCCTACTTTTGTCCAAAATTGCACTACTGATCGAACCAAAACACATACTCGTGGTGTCTTGTCTTATTGAGCCTGATTCAATAGACTCTATTGTTATTGCGATCCGTACATTTAACCCGACAAAAGCAAGTCTTCTTTATGGCACACGAAATCACCTCCCCAGCCATCATCAATTTTGAACATTGGAAAACACAATTTGAAGGTGCTGCTGATCAATACCAGCAGGCACATCCCTATCCATTTGGTGTTTTCGACAATTTCTTAGACATTGATGCTGCGCGAGAAGCCATGCATGCCTTTCCTGGCGTACAAGATCAAGGTTGGATCCATTACGTGCATGTCAATGAAAAAAAACATGGCCTCAACAAAATGGATCTGATTCCAGAACCCATTCAGGAGGTCATCAAAGCATTGAACAGCGACGAGTTTGTACATATTCTGAGCAACCTTACCGGCATTCCCGGTCTGATTGCCGACAACAGCCTGGAAGGAGGTGGATTGCACCAAAGCAAACGCGGTGGTTTTCTGAACATCCATGCCGATTTCACCGTGCACCCCCACAAACGCAATTGGCGCCGCAGGGTCAATGTATTGATTTACCTCAACGAAAACTGGCTCCCAGAATATGAAGGCAACCTGGAGCTATGGACAAGAGACATGAAAGCCTGTGCCCAAAAAGTACTGCCCATTTTCAACCGTTGCGCCATTTTCAATACCGATCAAGATTCTTTTCATGGATTGCCCGAACCAATTAAGTGTCCGGAAGACATGACCCGTAAATCCATCGCGCTTTATTATTTCACCGAAGAAACTGCTGCCCCCCGCAAGCGTGCAACCAACTACCAGGCTAGGCCAGGCGATGGTTTCAAAAGTGTTTTCATTTACCTCGACAAACAAATGGTTTCCTGGTACAACACCCTCAAAGGCTGGTTGGGGATCGATGACAAATTCGTCAGCAAAGTGTTGAATTTTTTGAATGGTCGTAAGAAATAAGCATGAATCAAGCAAATCGAACTTCGCTCTGGCTGGTAATTTTGGGTGCATTGTTGTACCTGCCTTTTTTAGGGGGCGTACATCTTTTTGATTGGGATGAAATCAATTTCGCCGAAATCAGCCGGGAGATGTTGCTCACGGGGGATTATGGTCGGGTTTACGTCAATTTTGAGCCTTTTTGGGAAAAACCACCTTTCTTCTTCTGGTTGCAATCCAGCGCGATGGCCATTTTTGGGGTTGGTGAATACGCTGCTCGCTTCCCAAATGCCATTTGTGGCATTCTTACCCTGGTGGTACTTTACCGCATGGGGCGTCAACTGTACAACCACCGTTTTGGCTTGATTTGGGCGCTGACTTATTTCGGTACAGTATTGCCGCTTTTGTATTTCAAATCCAGCATCATCGATCCCTGGTTCAATTTTTTCATCTTTACCGGACTATACGGCTTCATTTTATTTTATTGGAAAAAAAATGAATTCGACCTGGAGTTGAAGGGCAACAAATGGCTTTACTTATTCCTTGGCGGGTTTTTAATTGGCATGGGAATCATTACCAAAGGGCCGGTCGCGTACTTGATAGCGGCATTGACAATGGGCGTGTATTGGGTTTATCAGCGGTTTCGTTTTTACGTCAATGTTCCACAATTTCTGTTTTTCAGCTTTGCGGCAAGTTTGATTACCCTGTCCTGGTATGGCATCGAAACCTGGAAAAATGGTCCCTGGTTCATTCAGGAGTTCAACAGATACCAATACCGGCTGTTCAGCACGCCAGACGCGGGCCACAAAGGCTTTTTTGGCTACCACTTTGCGGTTTTGTTGGTAGGTTGTTTCCCGGCATCAATATTTGCTATACGTTCTTTTTGGAAAATGCCGGAAACCGAAAAGCTTTATCAAGCTGATTTCCGAAAGTGGATGAAGTACTTGTTTTTTGTGGTACTGATTTTGTTCAGTATTGTCAAATCCAAGATTGTGCATTACTCCTCGATGTGTTATTTCCCCTTGACTTTCCTTGCGGCGGTGGTGCTGTACCAAATCATTGAAGGCAAAATTGCCTTCAATCGAGCCATGCGCATAGGGATTTGGGGGGTAGCGGGATTGTACATGCTGCTGACCATCAGTTTGCCATTTTTGGCTGGGCATCTTGACGTACTCAAGCCCATGTTCAAGGATCCATTTGCGGTGGCCAATATGGATGCAAAAGTACACTGGACGGGTTTTGAAATCATCCCTGGTTTATTTCTATTTGCACTGCTGTTGTACAGTTTGCCCAAATTTCGCAGCGATGCCTGGACGGCGTTTCGGTTGCTCTTCCTGGGTACGGGCGTGTTTGTGATGCTGACCCTGATTTTTTTCATCAAGCGCATTGAAGGATACTCCCAAAGAGCTGCGATCGAGTTTTGTGAAAAACGGGTTGGCGAAGATTGCTACGTGATTACGGATGGATACAAATCATACGTCCACCTCTTTTACACCCGCAAGCCCAAGGTAAGCAACCCCAAGAGTTGGGACAAAGAGTGGCTACTCCATGGTGCAATTGATAAAGATGTGTACGCCATTACCAAAATTGACCGCACTGAAGAATTGGAAAATACACCAGAATTCAAGGAAATTGGTCGCAAGAATGGATTCGTGTTTTACAAGCGCAGTAAGAAAAACTGACATTTATAAGGATTGGTATCGGTTGGTTAAAAGCATGGATTCATTGCAAATTTAATAGAACGTTAATTTGCAGCGTGTTTGAGGTAAAGTTCTTATTTTGCAGACCTGATCGATCCACTCAAATCAGGCTATGAGAGTCATTCAAATTACGGATTTACACATTGGAAGAGAAGGCGAAGACACTTACTTGGTTGATGTTCGGGAAAACTTCCGCCGCATTATTGCTGCTGTTCAAGAGCGACGCCCTGATTTCCTGGTGCTTTCCGGGGATCTTTGCTATAGTCAGGGCGAGCTGGACATCTACAACTGGATTAAGCCCTCGGTAGATCAACTGAATATTCCCTACGAAGTCATGGCCGGCAATCACGACGATTTCCAACTGGTGGCCAAGGCATTCGGGCGTGACAGTGATCTAAAATCCGATGGTTTGTATTACACCCGCACCTGGGAAGGCAAGCCAATTGTGTTTATGGATACCTCCAAATACATCGTCGCCGAAGAGCAATTGGCCTGGGTAGAAGCCCAACTCAAGCAATTGAAAGGCGACATTGTTTTGTTCATCCACCACCCACCCCTACTCGTGGGCATGCCGTTTATGGACAACAACTATGCCCTTAAAGACCGCAACCCATTGTTGGATATCTTGTCGGCTTACCCTGGCAACATCGATGTATTTTGTGGGCATTACCACATCGATCGCACCATCCGCTGGAAAAACCTGCTGGTTCACGTGACCCCTTCCTGCTTTTTTCAAATCGATTCCTACGCTGAAGATTTCAAAGTAGACCATTACCGCATTGCTTTTCGCGAAATTTCTTTTCTCCCGGAACTTACCATTAGCGCGGTGCATTATCTTTAAAGTACATTTCTACCATCCAAATATTGTAAGCCATGAGTTTAGCCGCTGAATTTGATACCTGGCAAAACGATTACACTGCCAAAATCCTGCGTTGGGTACCTCATTACCGCAAATTGATCAATAGCCTGGCCGATGAATTGCCTGCAGGGTTTCAACCCAGCCGAATTCTGGATTTGGGCTGTGGCAATGGCAACGCGACTGCCCTGTTGGTGGAGCGTTTTCCCGAAGCCAAAATTACCCTTTTGGATGCCTCTCCCGAAATGCTCGAGGCTTGCAAGCAGCGCTTCAACAATCGCCCTGACTTTGAGTATGTACAGGCCTATTTTCAAGATGCCCATTTTGATGAGGGAAGTTTTGATTTGATCGTGGCCGCATTTGCGCTGCACCACCTGGATCAGACCGAAAAGCAGGCAATTTTCAAAAAAATGTCCTCCTGGTTGAATATTGGCGGCATCTTGTCGAGCTCCGACCTGCATGCCAGCAAAAAGGAATCCGATTACCAGCAACGCGTACTGGATCCCTGGGAAACGTTTGCCAAAAGCCAGGGAACGCTCAACTCCGAATGGGACGAATTGATGGCGCACCACGCCCAATACGACAAACCCGACAATTACGAAGATCAGTTTGCCTGGTTGGCACAAGCGGGTTTCAAGCATTCCCGTATTGCCTGGCAGGCGGCGCATTTCGGCAACTTTCAGGCACAGCGGTAAAATCCAGCGATTCCATGTACCAATCTCCCATTCGCGATGTATCAATTGTCAAATACCAAAACGGACAATTCCAGACCTTAAGCGACCATCTGGCCGCTGAAGAACCGCTCGAAATTCAATTGGCTTTTGGCCCCATTGGCCAAAGGGAACAGCGCAGTTTGGCCGTAACGATGCGTACACCTGGCCAAGATTTTGACCTCGTTTATGGTTTTTTGTATACGGAAGGGATCATTCATGGAAAAAGCGAGGTGCTGCAAATGCGCTATACGGGAGCTCAACTCAGCCCCGATGCCCAGGAAAACAGCGTTTTGGTTGAACTCCACCCCGATGCACGGTTCGATTTTGAGCGCTTGAATCGGCATTTTTACACCAGTTCCAGTTGTGGCATTTGTGGAAAAGCCAGCCTGGAAATGGTGCAAACCCATACTCCTTTCCTCCTGCCCACAGGGATTCCCCAAATCAATCCTGAAATTTTACTCCAACTGACAACATTGCTTTCCCCTGCGCAATCACTGTTTGGCCATACGGGAGGAATTCATGCCTCCGGGTTGTTTTCTGCCGATGGAAACCTGCTCTTGTCACGCGAGGACATCGGGCGGCACAATGCCCTAGACAAGGTGATAGGCGCCGCCCTGCAAAAAATGATTTTCCCGTTGAGCTCCACCATCCTCTTTCTGAGTGGTCGGGCCGGGTTTGAATTGGTTCAAAAAGCCCTTATGGCTGGCATACCGGTGATTGCTGCGGTAGGTGCGCCGTCCAGTCTGGCCGTAGAATTGGCCGAAGCACACAACCTTACCTTGATTGGTTTTTTAAGAGATGGTCGGTTTAATGTTTATTCAGGAAAAGAAAGATTGAATCTTGTAGAGGATACGCTCGATTTTACGTAGATTTTTTTGCGTGAATCTGCGAATAAATCTGTGTAAAATCTGCGCGAAACAAAATGCTGAATTTCATTCCCCAGCCACCTTTCCCATCCAGAGATTCAACACACTTCCGCTCGTCACCCGCATGCCCGTGACTACTCCAGCGGCATTGCGCTCAAATTGTATTTTGCCCAAAATGGACGGCTCTTCAAAAAGATCCACTCCAACCTGTTTGAGTTTGAGTGTGCCATTTAGGCGATGCTGCGCAATCAAGCCATCTTGTACAGCGGCTATGGTGTAGGCCGTTTCCATGTCGGGGCAATAGTAGCGCCCCACAAAATCGCCAAGTGCGGTGGTGTAAATTGGAGGAGCTGGATTTTTAATTTTATTGGTAAAAGCAATTCTCATTGGCATAGCTTTCAGCGTTTTGGCCAAAACGATATCGGCAATTTTTCGACAAGTAGCCAAGCTGTTGAAGTTGGCAAAATTGCTTTTGACCAAAATGGTCAGGTCTTGATCGGGGAAGTACAACCATGCCGCCCGGTAGCCGGCGCTGGAACCTGTATGCTGAATACAGCGCAGCCCCCGATATTGTTCTACTTCCAGGCCAAAAGCATAACTCAGCGTATCGCCACTGTTCAGGATGCCCCGCTGGTACATTTGCTGCAAGGCGGCCATACCGCCCAGCTTGCCGTCGCGGTAATTGCTGGCCCAACGCGCCAAATCAGGTAGTGTGGTGTAAATACCGCCCGCCCCAATGACGGTACTGTTGTCGTATTGCTTGATCCATTCCTGTTGCTCGCCTTTGGCGTAAGAATCAGCCACATTGGGAAACAATTCTCCTTGCACATCCATGATGTAAGTATCCTTCATGCCCAATGGAGTAAAAATGTTGGCCCGCATCCAGGGTTCGAAACTTTGTCCACTGGCTTTTTGGATAATTTCCGCCAATAGCATATAGCCAGTATTGCAATAGGAATGGGCATTGCCTGGCGCAAAATTGAGTTCGCGACTGCGCATGACCAAATCCAGTGCTTCGTTTTGGCGAATGGCATCGCCTTGTCGCCAGCCCGCCAATTCCAACATACCATAGATTTCTCGAATGCCACTGACGTGGTGAATCAGGTGTCGGATGGTGATGGGTTGGCCAAAATCGGGTACATCGGGGAGGTATTTCCGGATGTTCTCATCGAGCGACAATTGATTTCTTTGGGCCAATAATACCACGGCAAAACAGGTAATCTGCTTGGCCAAAGAACCGATGTCAGAAACGGTATTAGGCGCAAAAGGCAAACGGTGTTCCAGATTGGCCAAGCCATAGCCCTTGCTCAATACCAACTGCCCTCCCTTGACAATGCCCAGGGCCAGGCCAGGTTGATTTCCTTGTTGGAGATCGGCAAAAAGGGAGTCAATCCTGGGCGTGTAGGGTTTGATCCAGTTGGTGCTTTGAGCTGAAAGCGCATTGGAAAAAAGAAGAATCAGGACAAAAAGGAATGGGTGGTGTTTCATGGAGATAGTGGTTTTATGCATACTTTTGATGGATTGCTCAAAGAAAAAGATTATCGAAAATACAAAAGATAAAATGGAAAACTACACCTCTTTCTTCACCCGCTGCCATGAACTTGCTGCAGCCTCTGCCGAATTGGGAAACCCACCTGTTGGAGCAGTGCTAATCCAGGATGGAGTAATTATTGGCGAAGGGATGGAATTGGCTCGTTCTTCTGGAGATGTGACCAGACATGCAGAGGTTGAATGCATTCGGGCTGCAGTGCTCCAACTTCAAACCAATGATTTGTCAGATTGTGAATTGATCACCACCCACGAGCCTTGCGTGATGTGCTCCTACGTCATTCGCCATTACCGCATACGGAAGGTGGTATTCGAAGTAGCTGTGCCAACAGTGGGCGGAGTCAATTCCAAGTTTCCAGTTTTGACGGATAAGGCATTTTGGGCAATACGGCCTGTTCCGGAGCTGGTCTTTTGGACTAAGGGGTGATAAAAAATAAGTGCCCCACTACTAAGGCTGCTGAATGAAATCAAATCGTTTTTTAATCTAATTATTCATTTACTTGCCCTAAAATTCGATCAGTTTAGTCGAAAAAAGAGTTCTTCGCTTTTTTGCCCATTTATTTGCTGCCATTATTTCTGTATTTTTAATGCAAATTGAAGCCGATGAACCCGGAACAGCGTGCCCTGTGGGACAACATTCAATCATTTGAACTCAACGATCCGCAAGCCGCATTTCCATTTGTGCAGCGCCTGGCCCTGGAGAATGGCTGGAAATTGCCTTTTGCCTTTCGGGCTTTACTGGAATACAAACGCTTCATTTACCTCTGTTGCGTAGCGCCAACGCCAATGACTCCCTCGGATGAAGTAGACCAGGTATGGCATTTGCACCTCATTTATACCCGTTCTTACTGGCAGGATTTCTGTCGGGATACCCTCCATCGCGAAATTCACCACGGACCAACCAAAGGCGGCCAGACGGAAGATACAAAGTACCTGGAATGTTATGAGCATACCTTGACTTTGTACCGCGAACATTTTGCACAAGAGCCGCCTAGCGATCTTTGGCCTCCAGCCAGTGTTCGTTTTGCGCCACTGAATTTTCGCCGGGTCAATTTAAATCAATATTGGCTTTACCCTAAAATCTTTCGCAAATGATACCAGACATCAATCAACTCTCGCCTGCTGAAATGCTTTTTTTGCAAAAGCCCAATCGACAATCTGGGCGCAAAATGATGCGACTCACCCTGCTGGATTTAATTATGAAAGGGGTGCTTCAGTTCAATAGCCAGGAGTACACTCCCGGAAAGTGGGTGTATCATTTAACCCCCGGGCAATATTTTCAGCAGTACCCTCCTTTGTTGCACGAAGAACCCTTTTTGTTGCCTTTCCGAAGTGGTGAGTCCAGCGTTGAACTCACCTTATTGATCAATACCGTGGCACAACAAACGCAATCGCACCATGGATTTCAGTACAATTACGTGCGCAAAAGCCCCAAGATGCTGTCGTTGATGCCAAAAAACTTTTGGAACGCCTTTCACTCTTTTCCCTTAACAACCGAAGGCAAGGAGTTGCGCAATGATTTGAACCAACGCCTGAATAAAGGCAATGAGATTGTAATCCATTCAATGGGCCTAGGGCAAAGACGTTTGCTGGAATTGCCAGCTTTGTTGGGATCTGGCCTTTTGTTGATCGATAGTCTGGAGAAAATTTTACAAGAAAAAACCTTCAGTGAAGACTGGATCCAGGAGTTGACCAATGCCTACATCCCACTTAAACAGCTGTTTCAATCACCTGCTGGAGCCGACGCTGTAATGGCAGGGGGGAGCGGCTGTGGCGCATTTTTTGGTGTCAGTGATTCATTTGGCGGTTGCGGTGGTGGTGGATGCAGTGGAAGTGGTTGTAGTGGAGGAAGCGGTTGCAGTGGAGGAGGAGGTTGCGGCGGCGGCGGCGGATGTGGTGGTGGAGGATGCGGCGGAAGCTGAATCAAACCTTCACTGACTGAAAAAACTCACTTGGTGACTGGTTGGTAATTTTCTTAAATAAGCGATTGAAGGCTGTTTTAGAGTTAAACTCCACTTCAAAAGCGATACTCAGAAGCGTATAGTGTTGAAAGTGGCGATCTTCTATTCTGCGCTTAAACTCCTCAATGCGGTAGGTATTGATGAAATCAAAAAAGTTTTTGTCATAACCTTCGTTGATGACCTTGGAAAGCAGGTATGGTGGGAGTTTGAGCATGCCCGCCAATTCATTCAACGTCAATTTGGGATTGACGTATGGTTTGTGTTGTGTCATGTATACTTCTACCTGGTGTCGGAGCCGGTTCAGGTTTTCATCACTGAGGTCTTCGTTCTTTTTATCACTCAGGTGGCCAGCTTTCACTTCCTCAATGGGCAATTCGGATACGGCATTGAACAAGGATACCGGCTGGGGCACTTTAAAAATTTCTGGCTGGTGGATCGCAAAATACCCCAGAAGGTCTGGAATGATTGAAAAAATCAGCCAAATCAAGTCGGCGCTTTTTTCGGTAAAAGCCAAATTTCGCCGTGATTAAGGTAACCAATTCAAGCAACTATCAAGGTAAATGCCCAAAGCAATAGGCAAATTACGCCAGCTCTTTTTATGACATAAAGGTAGCTGAAAAATTGAACGTGACTGACCAACTGCTCTTCGAAGATTAGTTTAATCAGTCACTTTTCAATTTTTACATATTAAAAGTTCTCTTACTCCTTCTTCTCCGTCTCAATCGCTGATCCGCTGATCAAATTTCCAAAA
>NZ_JBBAKG010000100.1:0-21296 GCF_040403615.1 Haliscomenobacter sp.
AAAATGCCCATAAAATGAAAACAATTATCCTATTCTGCATTTTTTTAGTTTGTATACTGCGTACCGCCAAGTTTTGTGCATAGAATCAGTGAAACTTATCCATCTTTTAAGAGGTTTTCGTCAACCCTTATGCACAAAACTTGACGGAGGGCAGTATATCACAACCAATTTATTCGCACAAAGCGATACTTCTGATGGTACCTTTTGGCATCCCAATCCTCCGAACTACGCGGTGAAACAAGCCATAGAAATTGAAAGCCTCGTTCCCATGTTTTTCACTGGCGGATACCATGCTGCCATTGGCTATCGGTACAAAAAATTCCGATTGAGGGTCAGCATTATCAATGGAGGGACATACAATGCAGAAACTGCCGGGATCAATAACGATTCAAAGAATTTCAAAAGATATTACACCACATCACCCGGGGTTTTCTTTGGATACAATTTGTGGAAAAACCTGGAGCTGTATTCTTATTTGGAGTTCCATACCTTTAGAATTACCCAAGTAAGTAGCGGTTTACAACAAGATTTAAAAAGTACAGATACAGGCTTAGGGCTGAGCTATCAGTTTTTTATTGGCCGCGTTTTTTATATTCAACCTGGTGTGCACCTGTATGTACGCGCAAACAACAGCGTGAATTTTGGCGAAATTGAATATAAAATTCCTAAACAAGATGTTTCACCAGTTGTTCGATTGGGGTTCAGGTTGTGGAAAAAATACTAGTGAATACCCTATGTAGTGGGGCAAAAATAAGTGTTCATTTTTCTTGATCCATAGGATTAGATAAGGCACTTAAAATGAACCGTTTACTTATCTAATCCTATGGCAAAATGAACACTTATTTTTTATCGCTCCTATGAAACCACCCTTCACATTAGAACAATTTTTGGAGGTTTTTGCGCACTACAACCGTGCAGTGTTTCCAATGCAGGTTGTATTTTATTTGCTAAGCGCGATCGTCATTTATTTCGTCATCAAGCCCAACCCCAAATCTGATAAAATCATCAGCAGTGTACTGGCTTTTTTTTGGTTGTGGATGGGTGTTGTTTATCACATCATCCATTTTTCAAAAATTAATCCATTGGCTTATGTATTCGGGACTTTATTTATTGTTCAGGGTATTTTATTGATCGGTTTTGGGGTATTGCAAGATAAATTTTCTTTTCAATTCCGCGCAAACAAGTATGGCATTACAGGAATGATTTTTATTTTATTTGCCTTAATTGTTTATCCGGTTTTAGGCTATTTTTTGGGCCATGTTTACCCTTCATCACCTACTTTTGGTTTGCCCTGCCCTACCACGATTTTTACTTTTGGTTTGCTGCTTCTGAATGAAAAAAAATGCCCACTTGTAGTTCTTATCATTCCTTTTCTTTGGTCAATTATCGGGTTTATGGCAGCCTTCCAGTTTGGCATCGTGGAAGATACAGGCTTGTTGGTAGCGAGTTTGATTACAACTTCTTTGCTGATCTATCGGAATAGAATGTTGTCTAAAAATGAGGCTTCTATTTCGTGAAATGTGAGAAAATTGCAACTTATATCCAAATTTATGTAAGGCTTTCCATTGTAAAAACCGCCACTTTGCATTGTCTTTTTTATGCTGAAATAAATTTATAGATATGATTAAGAATTATTATTATTTGGTTGCCGGAATCCTTGCGATTATTTTTTCCATTACGCACGCATGGAATGGACAATCCATTGTGCTGCCATCTCTAAATGTTGATACAATATCCGCAGATACAAAAACAATATTCTTTTATGTTTGGCACATCATCACAGCCGAAAATATGCTTTTTGGTTTATCTTTTCTTTTTATGTCGGTTCACAAAGATTTGTCAAAAGTCAGATTTACTGCGTGGGTTATTGCCATTTTAATGGTGTTTCACTTGATCGTTATTTTTGGCGGAACACTATTGTACAATGCTTCAGCACTTAAAAATACATTGATAGATTCAATAGCAATTGTTATTTACGTTTCGCTCATTGTATTAGGTACCAGGGTCAAGGATAAGAAAATTGGAGCGTTATTGCTAAAAAAGGCTTAAATCCGGAGGGAGCTATTTTCAAAAATAAATAATTATGAACAGGCTAAAATGAAATCTAAAACATTTCAAAAATATTTCTTTAACTGCTTTCTTTTAACCATTCCTGTTTTGTTATGGGATTATGCGTTCACAGATAGATTGCCTCAAGCTTTTCAAGCTGAAAATTTCTCAAAGGGCATTCCTTCTTTTATCATCAATATTGAAAATGGTTCAAGATTGCTAATGTTCATCTTTATTTCATTAATGCCCATTGAAATGCTGAAAACCATTCAAAACAAGGGACTTATTTTATATGTGATAGGAACCCTACTCTATTTTGCTTCATGGCTAATGCTAATGTATTTTCCAAACAGCACGTGGAGTAAAAGTGCGTTAGGGTTGTTGTCTCCTGCTTACACGCCTTTATTTTGGTTGATTGGTATCGGGTTAATTGGAGATTCTTTATACTTTAATATTCCCTACAGAAGATGGTGGTATTTTTTCATTGTCATCGTATTTCTAATTTTTCACAACTGGCATACTTATTTAATTTATTTAAAAATAGAGTGATGGTTAAACAACCAAAAACAACAAAAGATTATGAATGTAGCTTCAAACCTTAGTGCGATCAAAATTGTACATACCCTCATTTGGGCTTTTTTCAATGTGGTACTATTCTATATGGCTTATGCAGTCATCGTGAATAAAATTGATAACTTCGTTTGGATCGGTATTGCGCTTATCTTAATAGAAGGGGTAGTCCTGCTGATGTTCAAAAGAATGTGCCCGCTTACCATTATGGCTCGTAGATATTCTGATTCAGAGAAGGATAATTTTGATATTTATCTGCCAAATTGGTTGGCAAAATACAACAAGTTGATTTACACAATTTTTTTTATCCTCATTGTTTGTGGCATCATGTATAGAAAGTTAATCCAACACCCATGAAACCATTTTCTATTCAATTAATCATACAAAAAGGGGGTCGAATTATGCTGATTATGCTTTCAATCTTGTTCACCTGCATACTCATTCTTCTCTCCGTGTTATGGATCATGAGTCCCGGAAAACCTGAACCCTTTTTGGATGAAAACGGAAATCGGTTGGCAGGTAGTATTTCTGAAAAAATCCGTATCAATATAAATGACTTGGATCAGGGCATGTTTATCAAAAGCAAAGATGCAACCCATCCAGTATTGCTTTACCTCCATGGTGGCCTGCCTGAGTATTTTCTAACCCAAAGGTATCCCACGGGTCTTGAAAACTATTTTACCGTGGTTTGGTGGGAACAACGGGGTTCAGGACTTTCTTACCGTGCCAACATTCCCCCAGCCTCAATGACGCTGGAGCAAATGATAGCTGACACAAAGGAGGTAACGAATTACCTGCGCAAGCGCTTTGGACAGGAAAAAATTTACCTCATGGCACACTCGGGAGGGACTTTTATTGGTATACAAGTGGCTGCCCGAATGCCTGAATTGTACCATGCCTACATTGGCGTGGCTCAGATGACGGATCAACTTAAATCTGAAATCCTTGCCTACGCATACATGCTTAAGCATTTTAAAGCGCAGGGAAACAAAAAAATGGTCAGAAAATTGGAGTCAGCCCCAGTCACGCTGACGGATGGAATCCCAGATTCCTACCTTTCTCTGCGAGATGAAGCCATGCACAGCCTTGGTGTAGGCACCACCCATGACATGCATTCAATATTCACGGGTATTTTTTTACCCTCGCTTACCTGTCGCGAGTACACGTTGATGGAAAAAATCAATCTGTGGCGTGGCAAATTCCGCTCCGGCATTAGCATACTGTGGGATACGATGCTGGCCACGGATATGGCCAAACAAGTTCCAGCGCTGGCTATTCCGGTCTATTTTTTTCATGGCAGCTATGATTACACGGTTTCCTACCAGTTGGCGAAGGACTATTTCGAGCAGCTAAAGGCACCCTTGAAAGGTTTTTACACCTTTCGACAATCAGCGCACAGCCCTTTGTTTGAAGAACCAGAAAAAATGCGACAGATTTTTCAGGAGGATGTATTCGAGGGGAAGAACAAGCTCGCAGATGTAAAATAGGTAATTTTCTGTCAATCTGAATGTTAACCCAATAATCATGAAGTCAAAAACCGCAAGAAACATCCACCTTTTCCTCCTGGCATTCCTCGGATTGGGTGCCATTGGCGGAGGTGGAGCATTGATTGTTTCTCCATCCGGCAAATTGCTGGGTGGATTGCCTTTGTCCATTTTAGCAAGGTCGCCCTTCGAAAATTTTTTAATACCTGGCATGATTTTGTTCACTGTTTTAGGGCTTTTTCCCAGTTTGCTGGTCCTTGCTTTGTTGAAAAAACCAAACTCGCGATTGGCTGAACGATTTAATTTCTTCAAAGACATGCATTGGGCCTGGTCATTCAGTATTTATGTCGCTTTTGCCCTCATCATCTGGATACAAGTTGAAACCATCTATGTACAAAGCGTAAGTTGGTTGCAAACCTTTTATATGTTGTATGCCATTCCACTCATTTTTGTTGCGGTATTGCCTCAGGTGAGAATTTTTTATAAAAAGGAATAGAATGATGAGTACCTACACAAGATCCCCCCTAAAATTTTTCCTGCTGGTTTATACCCTTTCGCTTCCACTATGGATCATTGAAACCATGATTGACGTAAAAGGCCTACCCTTGGATATTCCGATAACAGACATTGCTGCGGCATTTACCCCATTGATTGTAGCCAGCATACTCGTTTACAAAGAGGAAGGGCGGGGTGGGGTTAAAAGACTGTTTCAGCGAGTTTTAGATTTCCCCAGAATCACCAAAAAGCTATGGTACCTGCCGATTATTTTTCTACCATTTCTACTGTATTTGTTGATCTACCTCATCATCTATTTTACTGGATTACCCCTTCCAAGCACCTTTCATATTCCCTTCCAATCTATCCCTTTTCTTTTCCCCTTGTTTTTTGTCGGAGCAATCTGTGAAGAAATTGGCTACATGGGTTATGCCATTGAACCCATGCAAGAACGGTTTGGTGCATTGGCAGCAAGCATCCTGATGGGCATACCTTGGGCAGTATGGCATTATCCGTCCATCATTCAGCAAGGGCACGATCTAACCTGGATAGCGTGGGCGACGCTCGGCACAGTTGCTGTAAGAGTATTGATTGTTTGGATTTACAACAATACCGGAAAAAGTTTATTTGCCTGTATCCTATTTCACACCATGTTGAATGTAGGAAGACCTTTGTTTCCAAAAGATGACCTGCACAATCCGCTGGTTGATTATCCCGAAATTCATTATTCTGTCATTGCAGTCACCGCGGTTGTTGTCGTCTTTTTGTGGGGAGCAAAGACACTAGTACGGAATAAACACCTTCAATCAACGCCTAATCATGGATAAGCAAATACCAGAAAATAAGTCGCCAATCAAGTTCTTTCTGTTTGTGCTTGTACTTTCCATTCCCTTTTGGATATTGGGAGCGCTCACCAGAGATTTAACCAAAATACTACCCATCAAACTCCCCATCAGCGCATTGATGACTTTCTGCCCCATGATGGCGGCGATAATCCTGGTTTATCGTACAAGAAAAACCCAGGGCATTAAAGAACTATTGCAACGAGCCTTCGACTACAAAAGAATCAAGGACAAAAGATGGTATCTCCCCATTGTTTTTCTGATGCCTGGCATCGCCGCACTTTCTTATGGTTATATGAAAATGACCAGTGCGGAGCCCGCCGAACCCAACGTATCTTTTTTAACCGTTTTCATTTTTTTCTTTGTCTACTTTGTTGGTGCCATTGGCGAAGAGCTGGGTTGGAGTGGCTATGTTATTGAGCCTTTGCAAAAGCGGTATGGCGCATTAAAAGCGAGCATCTTATTGGGATTTCTGTGGGCAATCTGGCACATCATCCCCTGGAGCCAAACCCACCAAACCCCCGTCTGGATAATCTGGCAAAGCATCGGCACCATTTTTTTGCGGGTCATCATGGTCTGGATATTTAACAATACTGGTAAAAGTGTTTTTGCCATGGTTCTTTTTCACACCATGATCAACATCAGTCCCTATCTCATCCCCAACTATGGTGCCCACTACGACCCATTTATCTTTAGTATTTTGTTGGGCATCACCGCAATCGCAATCACCTGCTTATGGGAAGCAAAAACCTTGGCTGGCCAAAACAATGCGTGAATCCTACAATTCTTCCCCACAATTGTGTAACACTTCTCCTTTCTCAATCCGCTACCTTGATGTACTAAAACGGGTAAACATTTATGAAAAAGACAAAAAAAGCAGCGGCCAAAAAGGCACTTTCGCCTGCTAAAAAAAAGATTGCAGAAGTGATGCATGAGTTTAAAGAAGGTGAATTGCACTCGGGGAAAAGCGACATCATCGTCACCGATCGCAAACAGGCCATTGCGATTGCACTCAGTGAAGCCAGTGAAGTAGAAGAAGGAGAAACCCCTAAAAAGACCGATTGAGCGCATGGCTTTAATTGGGCCACGTTGAAAGTAAAATAGATTCAATCTGACCGAAAAATAGACGGGTAGTTTTACCTTCGTATCCAAATCACCGTCATGAAATGGATCACCCGCGCACGCCCAAAAATTGACCGCATTGCCTGTCCCTGGCTGATCAAAAAATTTGTGGATGCCGAGGCCGAATTCATTTACGTGCCCGAAGCTGAAGTACTCGCCAAAGCTGCGGAGTTGAATGCCATTCCTTTCGACATCCCCAACGTAGAATACTCGCACGAAGGAGAATTTTGCACCTTCGATTACATCCTGAAAAAACACCAGTTGACCGATCCGGCACTGCACCAATTGGCAGTCATTGTAAGAGCTGCCGACACTGACCAGTTTGCCTTGGCCCCTCAGGCGGCGGGCTTATGGGCCATTTCAGCAGGCCTGGCCTACAACATTCAGGATGACCACCAACTCCTGGAAATCGGCATGCTGCTGTACGATGCCTTGTATACCTGGTGCAAATACCTCCAGCATGAAAAGCATACTGGAGACCCCGTAGAGCAACTGCTGTTGCAAATGGTGGGAAAGTACATCGATGAAAAATCGGCAAGCAAACAGCGCATTCCAGGTTGGGCAAAAGAATTGAAAGAAACCATTCAAGATTACGTAGATACCAATTTTAGTTTGAGTCTAAAAGACATTTCGCAGGAACTTGACCTGCATCCTGCCTACGTATCGCGGGCATTTTCCAAGTATTTTGACAATCTTTCTTTTGGTGAATACATCCGCAAGTTGCGCATCGAAAAGGCCGTGCAACTCTTGGAAACAACCAACATGTCTTTGACCGAAATCGCCTACCTCACGGGCTTTTCCGACCAAAGCCATTTCAACCGCATTTTTAAAAAACAAATGGGCATTCAACCTTCGGTTTACCGGAAATCACTACAAAAAGGTAAAACGGATACTAGTGATTAAATCTGTTCTATTCTTCCTGAGCGCAGCTTGCTTATCTTGCCGATAAAAATGGCTTATCCTTCCTTTCGCGAAGCCTTTCAGGTCTGGCTCAAAGTAGCCCTCTACAGCTTTGGTGGCCCTGCCGGGCAAATCGCCGTGATGCACAAATACATCGTAGAAGAAAAAAAATGGCTGGGTGAAAACCGCTTCCTGCACGCACTCAATTATTGCATGTTGCTGCCCGGTCCCGAAGCCCAACAATTGGCCACCTACATCGGTTGGTTGATGCACAAAACCCGGGGCGGGCTTATGGCAGGTGGATTGTTTGTTTTGCCAGGTTTTCTCTCCATCTTGATATTGAGTGTGTTGTATGCCCTGTGGAAAGATTTGACTTTTGTGCAAGGCATTTTTTACGGCATCAAGCCAACTGTGCTAGCGGTGGTAGTAGGCGCGGTCATCAAAATTGGCAAACGCGCCCTCAAGAACGAAGTCATGGTGGGCATTGCGGTACTGGCGTTCATTGCCATCTTCTTTTTCAAAATCTCTTTTCCCTACATCGTAATTGCCGCAGGACTCCTCGGCTACTTTGGGGGCAGAATTTGGGAAGAAAAATTCTACGTGATCAAAGGCCACGCCGATAAAACGGGCAGTGAGGCGGGACTAATCGATTCCTCCATCCAGTCTGAAAAGCCCAATTTGTCAAAAATCTTGCGGGTAGCCTTATTCTGGTTGGCTTTGTGGTTGTTGCCAGTAGCTGGATTGCTGCTGTGGTTGGGGTCCGAGAATGTCTTCACCAAAGAGGCCCTGTTTTTTAGCAAATCGGCGATTGTTACGTTTGGTGGGGCTTATTCGGTATTGGCCTACATCTCCCAAAAAGCGGTGGAAACCTACGCCTGGGTGCAACCCGGTGAAATGCTCGATGGATTGGGGATGGCCGAAACCACCCCAGGGCCGCTGATTCAGGTGGTGCAATTCGTGGGCTTTATGGGAGCTTTTCGCAATGCGGGAACGCTCGATCCAATCTTGGCTGGCGTACTTGCTTCGGTGCTGGTGACCTGGGTGACCTATCTGCCTTCCTTTCTGTTTATTTTTACTGGCGCACCGTACATTGAGTACTTGCGTGGCAACAAATCCCTCAGTACCGCCTTATCGGGCATTACGGCAGCGGTGGTGGGCGTGATTCTTAACCTGGGAATCTGGTTTAGTTTGCATACCTTGTTTGGTAAAGTAGACGAAGTGCTGGTCGGGCCATTGTACCTTCCATTGCCCGTTTGGAATACCGTCGATTGGGGCGCTGTTTTCATCACCGTAGCCGCCTTGTTCTTTTCTTTTCGCTTAAAATGGGACATGCTGCGTACCATCGGCGTGTGCATCGTTCTGGGTTTGATCTTCAAATTTTTTATCCTTTAAAATAGCCAACCATCGTGAATCGAACTGACTTTCTCAAAACCTCGAGCATTCTGGGCGCAGCTTCCTTACTGCCCAACAATTCCGTTTTTGCCAACAACGTCACCGAAAACGGAATCGACAAATTGGTGGACGCTGAGGGCAATTTTGCCCTTCAGGCCTTACCCTACCAGGAAACTTTTCTGGAGCCTTACATGGATGCAGAAACTGTGCACTTGCACTACATGTTTCACCATGGTGGCGCAGTGAATGGGGCCAATAAGGATTTAAAAATGATCCGCAAGGCCCTGGATGAAAACAGCGTGGAAACCGTGGATTATTGGACGAAAAAATTGTCGTACCACCTCTCTTCCCACATCCTGCACACCATCTTTTGGACGAATTTGACCAACAAAAAAACCGACCCTGCGGGAGAGTTATTGAAAAAAATCGAACGGGATTTTGGCTCTTACGATAAGTTGAAACTGCTCATTTCCAAAACCTCCAAAGACGTAGACGGCAACGGCTGGGGCATCCTCGGCTATCAACCTTACACCGACAAACTCACCGTTTTGCAGTGTGAAAACCACGAAAAACTGACGCAGTGGGGCGTCATTCCCTTATTGGTGATCGATGTGTGGGAACATTCCTATTACCTGAAGTACCGCAACAAACGCGCGGATTTTGTGGACAATCTGTTCGGCATTTTGAATTGGGACAATGTAGCGCAACGGTATGCTACGGGTTTGAAGTTGGTGAAGTGATAGACTTGCCCAAAAGCAACGATTTTTTCGATTTGGCTGCGCCAAATTTTTTATATCCGCGACGACGATCGCGACGTTTGGCGCTTAGTGCTTTTACGCCTTCGGCGTGGAGCGGCATTGTTTAGGAGAACGGATGAACCGGATTTTGGCGGATTTGAACGGATAAATCTGAGGTAACCTAAAATTGATCCGTTCTCATCCGTTAAATCCGTTCTCCCATTGTTGTCGCTTTAAGCAAAAAGAGGCGAAGCCTCACTTGTGTGCAAGGATAAAACGGCGTACGTCATGGTAATCAAGCAGCGAAGCTGCACATGATAAACATGCCTGGCTGAATAACCCAATTTTTGCAGAAAAGTAGAAAAGCCAGAAATTAAATTTTCATCAAGCAGCAGCTTCATGCAGCGGCAGGCGTTAATTTTAATGGCAAGTACCGATCTCTAAAATGAGCCGCTGCAAAAGCAATCGCCTCGTAAACATCCCCACTCGACAATTTAGGATAAGCCTCAAGAATCTGCTCCACATTCATCCCTCCTGCCAGATAAGACAAAATAGCGCCCACGGTGATGCGGGTACCTTCAATCCGAGGTTGCCCATCACAATATTCAGGATCAGCTACGATCCTTTTAAACCCAGTGAAATTTACGTTCGGCATAAGCATTTAATCTTCTTACAAACTTATGGTTTTTTTGGCATTGAATCAAATATCAGTTGTTTCCAAAATCACGCTCAGCGCTTGCCATCCAACACCTTCGCCACCGCCTCATCCCCTTTCAACGCATCCCCTGGCAGCAGATATTTTTCATTAAACACCTTCAAATCAACCTCGGTCAGAACCGTATTTACCGATTCATCAAATTTTCCGGCTTTCAATACCCCCGCCGTATTCAGGTTCAGGTACTTCGCCAAAAAAGCATACGCAGCCTGGCGTTTGGAAGCATTGTAGTCGTGTTTTTCCTGAGGAAAATGCACGTTTTCCACCTTGCCTTCGCTCTTGTAAAAACCATAAATCCGTTGCACAAAAGGGTATTCAAAATTGGGTGTGTTTTTGGTCCAATCGTCGCCGTCGGAAATGAGCAGCAGGGGTTTGGGCGCAAAAAGTGCTGCTATCTCCAGGTTGGAGGTGATGTGGGTAGGGCGTTTGTGCACAGGCATGCCGCTTTCACAAGTACAGCCACCAAAAAAATGCCCCGACACCATCACCACCGGCACCGACACTTTGATGCGCTCGTCCAGCGCAGCCAGCATAAAGGTTTGGGTGCCACCACCCGATTCCCCGCTCATGGCCACGCGGTTTTTGTCCACATGAGGCAGGGAAAGTAGAAAATTGAGGACATAGGTGCTGTTGATGAGTTGGAGTTTCAGCGCCTTTTCAATTTTGTGCTCGCAGTATTTGGCGTCGCCATACCCGATCATATCGTAAGCAAACACCACTGCGCCCATGCGTGCGAGTGTGGCGCAACGTTGTTGGACGTATTCCTTGTAGCGCGGTTCGGGGCCGTGGCCATGCGGCGCAAGAATGGCCGCCAATTTGCCTTTCGTATTCAGCGGGGTGTACAAGTTTCCTGTAACGTAAATGCCAGGGAGAGATTGGAAGGAAACGTTCTCCACGGCGTAGCCATTCAAGGTTTTGCGGCTATGGATCGTGATGTGTTTGGGTTTTTTACGGCTCAGTTGTTTGATTTCTGCCCCATCTAAAATGCCTTGCCGAATCAGTTGTGCCCGTTTTTCCCAGCTGGCCTGGTCGTTATACTTCGCTGCTACCGCCTTGTGCACTTCCACTGCTTGGGCTTCTGTGTAGAAATTGCGTTGGCACAGCTCGGGCTTTTCGGGGTTGAATTGGGCGAGTAGGGTAGTGGTGCTGAGCGCCAAAAGGAGGGTGAGCAAGGCTTGATGTTTCATTTTAGGTGTTTTTGATTGATTTCAAATGTAGAATAAAAATTGCAATGGCCGAGCGATTCTATTTTGAAAAGTAGATGGGGCTTCAGGTGCACTTGTTAGCCACCTGTTAAACTTCAAATGAAACATGCAATACATCCCAATTCCGCTTATTTTTGTACCTCATAAATAATTTTCTCCTCAAAATCATCAACCATGAAAAACGTATTCGCTGCATTCTTGACCTTCTCCTGCTTGTTTTTTGCCCAAAACGGGATGGCACAAACGGCCAACGCCCCCCAAGACGTAGTAAAAGTGGTTACCGTAAAAGTGAGCGGCGTATGCTGCAACGGCGACCTGGCAACCATCAAAAAGAAACTCGTCAACCAGGAAGGCATTGATGAAGTAACTGCCGATAACGCCAAAAAAGAAGCGACCAATATCAAAGTGAAATACCACACCGGGATTGTTTCTGAAGCAAAAATCCGCAGCTTGATTGAAAAAACCGAAGGTTGTGAAAAACCTGGTGATCTGCCTTACAAGGTGAAAGCGGTGACGTATTTGTAGCCGCAGTAACTCCTTGCATGAGCGACATCAAGGGGAACACGGATGAGGCGGATAAAGCGGATTTACGCGGATTTTGATTCCGCCTGCGGCGAAATTGGACTAGCCACAGATTGCACAAATTTTCACAAATTGGGTCACAAACTTCGTTTGTTCCTCGATTCGTCTTTATACGATATACACGCTCAAACGAAGTTTGGGCGCTTATTTTAAAAATTTGTGGCTAAAAAAACTTTTGCCGCAGGCAAAAGAAAATCCGCGTAAATCCGCCTCATCCGTGTCATCCGCGTTCCCATTAATGTCGCTTTAGGAAAAAAAATCCCCAAGCTTTCATCAATAAAGCAAATCAAAAGATTCGCTCACCTTCACTGCCATGCGCTTTCTTCTCCTGCTCATTTCCCTCTTCCCCTGTGCCCTTTCTGCCCAAAGCATCAAAGGCAAGATCTTTGGCAAAACCCCCTCCGGCAATGAAATCCTGCCCGGAGCAACCCTTACTTTGGTGGGCACCGCCCAAGGCGCAGCGAGCAATGAATTTGGTGTATTTGACATCCAGGTACCTGCCAATGCCGACCCCCGTTTGGTCGTCTCTTTTTTAGGCTTCAAAACCGACACCGTGGCCATTGCGGGCCGCACCTATTTTTCGATTTACCTCAACCCCGACCCCAAAAACCTGGAAGCCGCCACCGTCGTTGCCCAACAAGGAGGCTCCTTCATCTCAGCACTACAAGGCATCAAAGTTGAAGTCATCAACCAAAAAGAACTCACTAAAGCCGCCTGTTGTGACCTCGCGGGTTGTTTTGAAACCCAGGGCAGCATCCAAGCCCAAACCACCAATCTACTGCTCAATAGCAAAGAATTGCGCATCTTGGGATTATCGGGCGTGTACAATCAAATTCTAGTGGATGGTATGCCAATGATTTTGGGCGGTTCTTTCACTTATGGCATCAGCAGCATACCGGGCACTTTGGTGGATCAGATTTTCGTGGCCAAAGGCGCCAATTCTGTCTTGCAAGGGTTTGAAAGCATCAGTGGGCAAGTCAATGTAGTCCTGAAAGAACCAAACCCCGACAAAGAAAAAATCCTGCTCAACGCCTACCTCAATTCCTTTGGAGAAAAACACCTGAATGCCAATTTTTCGACCACGTTAGGCAAAAGTTGGAAAAGTCTCACGTCCCTGCACCTGGTGCAACCTGCTAGCAAACGCGACCGCGATGAAGATACTTTTTTGGACCTGCCCTTGCTGACCCGTTTGGCTATTTACCAAAAATTCACGCTGGGTGATGAGCAAAGTGCGGGCTGGAGCAGCAAAATAGGCTTGCGTTATCTGGACGAAAAACGCATCGGTGGACAAACGACCTTTGATGCCAAAAGTGATCAGGGCTCTGATCAGGTCTATGGGCAGGTGGTGCAATACCAACAACCCGAACTGTACACCAAAACTGGCTATCGCTTCAATCCACAATCAAAAATATCTCTGATTGCTTCGGCTTTCCAGCACCGGCAGTCAGCCTGGTTTGGCGTCACCCAATACGAATCCAAACACTTGAACGCCTACGCCAACCTGCAATATGAGCAACTTTGGGCGCAAAAACACGACCTGAAATTTGGCTTCAGCTACCGCCACCTCAACCTCGACGAGACCATCCGTTTTTCCAACAATGAGCTCCAGCGTACTTTTGCTGGCGATTACCTGCGGCAGGAACGCACCCCGGGTTTGTTTGCCGAAAACGTGTTCAACTTTGACCAATTCAGCATCATTGCCGGTGCCAGAGTCGACCACCACCGGCAATTTGGCTGGCAATTTGTACCTCGCCTGACCCTGCGCTACAATGCGGGTGATGCCACCGTGATTCGTGCCAACGTGGGCCGGGGCTTGCGCTCGGTCAATTTATTCGCCGAAAACATCTCTTTGCTCATCAGCTCCCGCGACATTCAATTTGCAGAATCGCTGGATTTGGAAAAAGCCTGGAATACTGGGGTCAACCTCACCCATACCGCTACTGGCGAGACTTTGGTGGCGACGTTTTCGGTTGACCTTTACCATACCCGCTTTCAAAACCAGATTTTCCCCGACTACGATAGCGACCCAAGTTTGGCCATCATCCAAAATTTTCGGGGGACTTCCATTTCCAATGGCTTTCAGTTCGACGCCAAATTTGTACTGGCGAAAATTTTTGAAGCCAAATTTGCCTACAACTTCCTCGATGTATACCGTCGGAATGGCGAGCAAAAAATTCAATTGCCCTTCAATGCCAAACACCGACTGATGGCCGCTTTTTCGTATGAACCCAAAAAGAAGCAGTGGCACGTGGACGTGAATGTGCATTGGCTGGGACCACAACGATTGCCTGATACGCAAACCTTGCCAGAAAACTTCCAGCAACCCGATTTTTCGCGTGCTTATTCCGTGGCCAATCTACAATTCACCAAGGTTTGGAAAAAACTGGAAGTCTACTCTGGCTGTGAAAACCTGTTCGATTTCCGCCAGATTCGCCCCATCATCAACTGGCAAAATCCCTTTGGCGATTATTTTGATACGGCGTTTGCTTGGGGGCCTACGCGGGGAAGGGAGTTGTATGTGGGGGTAAGGATGAAATGGTAGGTCTAACTTTTGCGCATCAAGCCTTATTGTTGTTGTCCTTACTGCAAGGTGATGGTTCAGAAAAATTAAACGGCTTGCCTGCGCATTCCGGGAATATGTGGGTGCATGAAAATGCGTTGTGCATGATCCCACCACCAGCGGCCATCCCAAAATTCGGAGCTGTGCGCCGTTTCAATGTCTTGAGCATGTCCAACCCGCAGGTAACCCCTGTTGTGCAGTGGGTTATAAGGGATGCCTTCACGCAATACTTCTAAAAAAACCTTGTGAAAAGAACGGTGGAACAGCGGGTGGAATTCAAAGATTTTCAAGGATTTGTTCCAGGAAAAATCAGCAGTCAACTGACGATCCTGCCAGGTTTGACCTGCACGTGTACCCGTGATCAGCAGCATTTCTCCCTGTAAAATGGGTTGTAGGTTGGCTACAGTTGAATTGGCTGAAAGTGGATTTGACCCATTATTGGCTTCAACACTTTCTCCATCAGCCGAATAAACTGAAATGGGTAAGCCGTAGCGCTCCTCGGTGCGTTTCCAGGTGGCATACGTTTCAGAAAATGGATAATTAGGGTTGCTAACTACTATTTTGATGGGCAAATTGTACGTGGCAATCCAGTGCGTAATGAGCTGATCTTCTAAGGTGAAGTTGCTCAGAAATACGACTTTTCCGGCAAATTGTTCCGAGATCGAGCGCAGGTTTTCAAGTGGGTTGGTTTCTCCTTGCGCGTCAAGCTGATTTGTTATTTGCGCTACCAGGGCTTGGGTTAATGTATTCATGTCCTTGCAGTTTTTTGTTCAACACCATTGATGCTAGCAAAGATAATGGTATAATTTAAAAAGCCTAGTAATTCAATAGGGTTTTTGAAAAATATTTTATAAACTCTTTAGTGCGGGGCAAAATGAACACTTATTTTTTTTATCGCCCCTTATGCATCCCTTGTCGCCTTTTGTTCATAATTGGCTTCTGCCTTGCAAAAAGAGGAACTGAATTATTAATGGGACACTTGTTCACCAAAAAAGGAAAAAAATCAGGTACTGTATACAAGTAGTCAATTGTCGTGATTCTGGCGTTGTAAACAAACATAGCAATAAAAATTCCGTTGTAGTCCATATTTCATACCCAAACATTCTTATTAATCAAAATGAATCAAACTATGAAAATCAATTTTGTCGAAGGATCTTTCAAAACGTCAATGCTCCTTTTTGCGGCCATTTTTGCAATGGCTTCCTTCACTTCTTGCGACAAGAAAGAAGATGAAGCAAAAACCATCACCCAAACCGTGGTGGATGGTGCCGATTTTACCTTACTTGAAGCAGCAGTGCTTAGAGCCGGATTGGCAGATGCTTTGGCAACTGGCAGCTTGACTGTTTTTGCACCAACCGATGCTGCTTTCCGTACAGCAGGTTTTGCAGATGTTGCGGCAATCAACGCTACCCCAGTAGCGACGCTGAGCGCAGTATTACAGTATCATGTGATTGGAAGCAAAGTGACTTCAAGTGCAATCGCAACTGCTGACAATCAAGCTACTAAAATGTTGAGCAACGTAGATGCTTACATTACCAAAAATGCTACGGGGGTATCCATCAACGGTGCAAAAGTAACCCAGGCTGACCTCAATGCATCCAATGGAGTCATTCATGTTATCGATGCAGTACTTTTTCCTCCTTCAGTAAATATTGTCGGATTGGCTTCTGCAAATGCGAATTTGACCTATTTAGTTGCAGCAGTAACTCGTGCAGGTTCAGGGGTAGTTGGTGCACTGACTGCGGCAGGACCAATCACGGTATTTGCGCCAACCAATGCTGCATTTATAGCAGCAGGATTCCCAACCATTGCTTCCATTCAGGCGGCTACTCCGGCTACATTGGCCAATATTCTGACCTACCATGTGGTAGCTGCACGGGCATTTTCTACTAATCTGACCAATGGCGCAGAACTCACTACGGCTCAAGGCGGTAAGGTGAAAGTAACCATCAGCGGCAATGCGGTGAGCGTATTGGGTAAAGGTAACGGAACCAGTGCATCAAATGTAACAATCGCTAATTTATTGGCTACGAATGGGGTTGTACACGTTATTGATCGAGTATTGCTCCCATAACCAAATTTTTATTCGTCTTAGGTTAAAGTGCTTAGGCCAGCTTCAATACAGAGGCTGGCCTTTGTTTTTTGGAATATATTTTTTGTATCTAATGACTACATTTTCAATGTAAAATTCCGATATTTATCAGGTGAGAAAAATTTTATTTTAAATTCCTGAACCTTTTTTTCTTATTTTTGTCTTAATCCCAATTGGATTAGTAAAAATATGAAACAGCACTTCGATTGCATTATTGCAGGTGGAGGTTGCGCTGGATTAAGTTTGGCTTACCAATTGGTAAGTCAGCGCTACCCAGGCGACATCCTGATATTGGATCGAGAACGAAAATCGAACAATGATCGCACTTGGTGTTGGTGGAGTAAAACTCCGACACCATTCGATTCGTTGCTTACCCATCAATGGAGGTCGTTGACTTTTGCTGATTCATTGGGGTCATTAAACGCTTCAATTGCACCCTATCGTTATTGTTTACTTCGGGCTGGAGATTTCTATTCTTTCATGGATGCACAATTGGGGCAACATCCCAAAGTAACCTTCCTTCAAGCTGATGTTGAATCAATCGAAGAAGGAGAAACTGGCGCAATTGTTTATGCTGGTGGAACTCAGTTATCAGCAGAATGGGTTTTTTCGAGTATCCCGAACCTTCAAAATGAGGAGTCAGCCAGCAAACCTGGTCTACTTCAGCATTTCATGGGCTGGTGGATTGAAGTGGATCATGACTCTTTTGATCCAAGTTCAGCGGTTTTGATGGATTTTCGGGTGGCGCAACATCATTCTACTCGTTTCATGTACGTGTTGCCCGTAACGAAGAGAAGAGCGCTAGTAGAATTTACTGTTTTTTCAGATACCGTACTTTCTAAGCATACCTATGAACTTGCCTTGCAGCAATACATCCGAGATGTTTTGTATATTGATGACTATCGCATTGAAGAGGTTGAATTTGGTATCATTCCAATGAAATTGGAAAAAGAGCAAAAAAGGAAAGGGCCGAGTCATGTTATTGCAATAGGGACGCCAGGCGGAGCTGTTAAACCTTCTACGGGATATGCATTTGCGCGCATCCAGGAACAAACGGAGCAAATTGCTCGTCAACTGGTAAAGAATCAACAACCAGTAGCTCAGCTTACGCGGTCAAATCGATTTGCAATGTATGACCAATTGCTGCTCCAAATTTTAACCAAAAGGGGAGATTTGGCTGCAGGAATTTTCAGCCGCTTGTTTCGGAGAGTGCCTTTTCCTCTTGTCCTTAAGTTTTTGAATGAACAAACCTGGCTCGGAGAAGAACTTTCGGTATTGGCAAGTTTGCCTGCTCAGCCATTTATCAGGGCATTGCTTACTCAGCATTGGAATGTTGCGGATTCTTTGATCACCTTCCCCAAAATCGTCAAGCCATGATTGTTCGTTACCCTAATTTATTTTTTGGATTGCGATTGGTTAGCCTTTTATTGGTGATATTTGCTCTTCTATGGCCAGCATTGGCCATTTATTCGACGTTATGGATAGCTCCACTCATTATACTACTTTTGGGCGTCCCGCATGGTGCCGCCGATCATTACTTATTTAAATCGCTGCTGACAAAGGCGGCAGGCCCACAAGTGATGCTGAAATTCTATGCAGGTTACCTAGGATTAATGGTTTCATATGGTCTAATGTGGTGGTTTAATCCATTCCTGAGTTTAGCTGCATTTTTATTGCTTTCTGCTTATCACTTTGGTCAGTCCAACTGGAACTATTTGGTACTTTCGAAAACGTGGCAAATCCCTGTCTATTTTTTACAAGGAGCATCCGTTTTGGGAGTCCCCATCTTATGGCATTTTGAAGATGCCAAACCAATTATACAGGCAATTATTCCGTTGTCAAATCCCGATGTTTCTCATCAGTTGGCGATATGGAGCGTTGCAGTGCTGACCATCCTAAATTTGGGGGTTATTTTCTTGCTTTGGTGGCGGGGTGTACTTACTCTCTTGTTGGCTAAGGCTGAAGCAATTAACCTGATCATTTTGCTTGCTTTGTTTTTATCAACCCCGCTTTTTTTAGGCTTTGCGGTATATTTCTCAGCCTGGCACGCATTAGGTTCGGTGCTAGATCAGATTGCGTTTTTTCGCCTCAAAAACCCTAATTATCAAGCAACAGATTACATCAAGCAAGCAACGCCCTACAGTGTATTGGCTCTTTTCGGGCTTGGTGCAATGGTATGGGTGTCCGCGCAGCTGCGTGTATCTGAAGTGATGGCGATGTTGTTTGTTTTTTTATCCCTGGTTACTTTGCCACATATGTTACTCATCGACTTGTTGTACGACAGGTTTGTAGCAAAATCAGAAAATTCAATCGTTCAGTAAATAGGCCCTTGAGCATTTTTTTGTTTTAGGTGAAAATACTGAACATTTTGATTAACACTAGGTTAGTTATCAATCACAATTCTTCACAAATCTTTTTTTATCATGAATGCATTAGTAATTAACAATTTTCAGCCCATGTTTTTGGCTCAGTTACAGCCAGGCGATTACGTTGGGTTTACTTTCTTTATTGGTTCAATGGCCATGTTGGCAGCAACCGTATTTTTCTTCGTTCAAATGACCAGAGTGGAAGGAAAATGGAAAGATTCCTTGCTTGTTTCTGCACTTATTACAGGGATTGCTGCTGCGCACTATTTCTACATGCGTAGTTTTTGGGCTGAAAACCAAACTTCACCAACCGAATTCCGCTACATCGACTGGATCCTTACCGTGCCGCTCATGTGCGTTGAATTTTACCTCATTTTGAAGCCATATGGTGCCAAGCAAGGGCTGATGTGGCGCATGATCTTCTGGTCAGTATGGATGCTGGTGGCTGGTTACCTGGGTGAAACCGTATTCCGTAGCCAATCTGCAATCTGGGGTGCTATCTCAACTATTGGCTACGCCTTTATTGCGTATGACATTTGGTTTGGTGGTGCACGCAAGTTGGCCAACGGTTCAGCTGATCCAAATCTACAAACGGCCATGCGTATTTTAGGCTGGTTTATTTTTGCTGGTTGGGCCATTTACCCACTTGGATACATGGCTATCGAAGGTGGACTTTTGAGTGGAGCTCTTCCTTTGAAAGCAATGGACTTGATTTACAACATTGGTGATGCTGTGAATAAGATCGGTTTTGGTATGGTTATTTATAGCCTAGCAATTAGCAATCAAAAAGGGCAAGTGGCTGTGGCTGCTTAACTTTTGTTGCTGAATGTATATCGATCAAGAGGACTCAATTTCCTCGTTTGTGCAGGTTAAAACAAGAGTGTCTACCTTAGGAAAAATCATAAAGTAGGCCAAATTGCATTAGTAATAATGAAGCCTGTAGTTTAGTTACTTTTTATGGCTAGAATGAGTGCTTAACATTTATTTAGTATTGCGCTCATAAAATGGTCCCATAAAAGTGACTTGCTAAGATGAGCTGTAAGGAAGAACGGTATTCCTTACAGCTCAAATCTTAATAAGATACCATCATTGGACAGTGCGTCAAATTCCACCTCTCCGGCTTCAGGCAACAATATTCCATCCTTGCTGTACACCAGCCGATTTTGTACTTCAAAAGCGCCGTCAATAACAAATACAAAACAGGTATTTTCTGGGTTTTGAGACAAATAACTGACCAGTTGATCCACGTATGGATTGCCAATCTGGTAAGTAATGCCAGATTTGACCTACACCGATAAAATATAAGGCAAGCTGATTGTACCCTCCGAAATGAATTTTCACGAACTCCGCTCTGTTATCCAGTTTGCAATGGGGTGGATGAACATCCACTTTCGCCAGTTCATTGTTGGGCTGCACGAACGCTGTACTGGTATTCTATTCGACGACGGTTTCGGTAACGATGAAATGGAAGAACGGGATGATCTGGCTTTCTGTGGAATGTAATTTTTTTATTCAAACTTAATCTTCCGATAAATATCCTTGATCAAAACCTCCTGGCCTTCAACTTGCATGACCTCTTCCAGGCTGAAAAACTCCTGATTGATCCAGGTGTTGGGTTGATCAGTGCGGCGATAGGAAGATACCCGAGCGCGATCTTGATTGACATAAATGATTTGTTGTAAACTGTCTTGTTGTTTGTATTCAGGAAGTTTAATGTCGCTATCGAACTGGGCAGTGGTAGGGGAGTGGATATCTACAATCAAATAGGGGTTGGTAATGATTGCAGTGGAGTTAGGCTTAAAAACAGGCTCTCCTTTTACCACCATCACGTCGGGGAGATAGTAGCCACCTTCAAATTTGGGGATTTGGATGCCGGAGTTGCTGCCTAAAACTGTAAACTCATCAGCTAAGATACTACGCAAGATAAAAATCCAATTGGCAACGATGATTTCATGAAAATAAGATGCTAATCCCATCGTGATAATTTCGCTGTACTGGTATTCTACTTTAAAAGGCAATTGGTCGGCCACTGCAAAATATTCCACTTCAGAAGCAGGAATTCTGACCACTTCCTCGGCTTTTAGACGTTCCAGAATGGTTGACCGTAGATCTTGGGCAAGTACCATCAAGTTGTTTTTTTCAAAAATAGGTTAAATCTGGGAATAAAGCTACTCTACTTTTAGCT
>NZ_JBBAKG010000101.1:0-21237 GCF_040403615.1 Haliscomenobacter sp.
CGTCATTCAGGCGGGGAACCCCTGAAAACACTGGCATCATACCGGAGTAAAAGCAATAAAGTATTGTTTGGAATGAACCTGATTGTGCTGGGAGACGGAACCGTAAGGGTAGGGGATGAGTTGCTTCCAATAGGTCAATAAATAAAAAAAGTGTTTTAGGGTTTCCCTAAAACACTTTTTTTTGACTGCAAAAAAACAGGTTTTATGCCGAAAACGAAGTGCCACAGCCGCAGGTTTCTTTGGCGTTGGGGTTGTTGAAGGCAAAGCCCCGGTTTTGCAAACCGTCCAACCAATCGATTTCCATCCCCAGCAAATAAATCGCGTGGCTTTTTTGCATAAAAACCTTGAAGCCAGAAATTTCGTAAGTCGAATCGTTTTCTTTCGAGTCGTCGAATCCCAGGACATAGGTGAACCCTGAGCAACCACCACCTTTCACGCCAATGCGCAGGCCATAGTCGTCGGGAATATTTTGTTCCGCTTTGATGCGTTGCAACTGCTTGATAGCGCCTTCAGTAAGCGTAATCGGTTTTGCTTCAGTTTGAACTTCGCTCATGCTGTGGTTATTTAGATTAAATCTAAGTGCAAAGATACAATTTTTGAAACACCTACAATCGTTTTTTAGTTGAACGTACAAGAAAAATTTCCACAAAACAGTTGAATGCAGGGTGGCCTTTCTACCTTTGTGCGCTAAAATAAAAAGTATGGATCTGATCTCACCCTTGGTGGATGTCTTGAAATTTGCAATCGCAGCCTACATTATTTATGCAATTGCCAAAGATTTATTGAAAAACTATTTTGAATTGAAGGCCAGCAATGCCCAAACCAATGCCATTGCTTCAACCAATACAGATGGTACCATCTTGCCGCTGCGCTTGCAGGCCTACGAACGCATGAGCTTGTATTGCGAGCGGATTGCCCCCGAGAACCTCTTGATGCGGGTACGCCCAGAGGGCTTGAACGTGGCCGAATACAAGTATACCCTACTGTTCAATATCCGTCAGGAATACGAGCACAACGTGACCCAACAGATCTATCTCTCCAAACAACTTTGGCAAATCATCAAACTGGCTGGGGAAGACACCATTGGTTTGATCATGCTCGCGTCAGAAGGCCTGGAGGCCAAAGCCGATGCCCAATTGTTGTACGACACCACGTTTGATTTGTCGGCCCAGCGCGGCACTTCTGGCTCCGAAAAAGCTTTGCAAGCCATCAAAACTGAAGTAGCGGGCTTTATGGGCTAATTTTGTGGCCCACGGAAATGCAAATTTGGATTCTATTGTTATCTTGTCAAGGATACCTTGAACGATAAAACAAATTTGCCATGTCCACGCGTCGCAGTTTTCTTCAAAAATTCAGCACTTTAGCGGCTTTAAGCGCTACTCCACCGTTTTTAAGCAGCATCGAAGGCAAATCCTTTTTGCGCGGCATTGACCGCATCAATGGATTGAGTATCGAGGAGAGCATCCAGGATGAAACCTTTTGGTACCAGGTTCGACAGGCCTACACCGTTTCGTCTTCCATGATCAACTTCAACAACGGCGGTGTATGCCCACAACCCAAAGTAGTGCAGGAGGCCGTAGAGCGCTACAACCGCCTCAGCAACGAAACGCCAACTTATTATATGTGGCGTATACTGGACGAAGGCCGGGAGCCGCTGCGCCGCAAATTGGCAGATTTGGCAGGCTGCTCTGCTGATGAAATCGCCATCAACCGCAACTCTTCAGAAGCACTCGAAACCATCATTTTTGGCTTGCGCCTGCAAGCGGGTGACGAGGTCGTGTTGAGCAAGCAGGATTACCCCAACATGATCAATGCCTGGAAGCAGCGGGAAAAACGCGATGGAATCGTGTTGAAATGGATCAATCTGGAGTTTCCTTCCGAAGACAAAAATTACATCGTCAAGACCTTCGCGGATGCTTTTACGGCCAAAACCAAGGTTGTACAAATTACCCACCTCATCAACTGGATCGGACAGATTTTACCCGTGAAAGAAATTGCCCGCGAAGCCCACAAGCGGGGCATCGAGGTTTTGGTAGATGGGGCCCATACTTTTGCCCATTTTCAGTACACCATCCCTGAACTGGATTGCGATTACTACGGCACGAGCTTGCACAAGTGGTTGTGCGCCCCGTTTGGCAGCGGCATGCTTTATGTGCGCAAAGAAAAAATCAAAAACCTGTATCCTCTGCTGGCCGCTCCAGATGCCGAAAGTGAGGACATTCGCAAGTTTGAAAACCTAGGTACCCGCTCTTTTGCCATCGAGCAAGGCATCAACCAGGCCATTGATTTTCATGACATGATTGGAGGCGAACGCAAGGAGAAGCGCCTGCATTACCTCAAAAACTACTGGGCGGAGAAAGTACAATCCTTGCCTAAAGTACAGGTAAAAACTTCTTTAAAACTTGAATACGGCTGTGCCATTGGCATGGTGGCCATCGATGGGAAGAAACCAGGCGAAGTAGCCGATTATTTCTACCGCAATTTCAAAATTCACTCGGTGCCGATTGAATGGGAAAACATCAAAGGCGTGCGCCTGACGCCCAATGTATACACCACCATCAAGGAAGTGGAGACGCTGGTGACGGCGATCCAGCAGTTGAGTAAGCAGGCGTAAAGGGACCATATCAATTGAGGTGTCAACTGCTCCAGTGACACCTCAATTGATATTCCTCATTCTTTTTCAATCACTATGTCTACCCTTCGGTTTTGGGCTTTTCCTTCAGTAGTAGCATTGCTAGCAATGGGCTTGCTCATGCCATATGCTTTTACTTCCATTTGCACCGAGGATGGAATGCCCCGATTTTTCAATGCAGCAGCTACCGCATCAGCCCGATTTTGCGATAGCGTGAGGTTGTCTTTGGCGTTTCCAACATTGTCGGTATGCCCTTCAATGCGGCATTTGACATTGGGATTGTAGTTGATGATCCTTATGGCCATGGCCAGAGTAGTATCCGCTTCTGGTTTAAGTTCGAACTTACCGGTTTCGAATGCGATTTTTTCAGCAAAACGGATTTTGATTTCCTTACCATCTTGCTGGATGTAGCGTTTGGCTTCGTCCTCCATGGGTTTGAAATCGAAGGGGCGAAAACCCGTTTCTTCTTTTTTCTTGTACATTAGAATCAGTCCCATGCGATCGGGAAAACCTTGAAAATACCAGACTTTGATGTCGTGAAAACCCACGCTGAGCTTGATTTCCCCCTGTTTCATTTCTCTGAACTGACGTGAGCCGTCTCGGTTGATGACTTCAACCGAATCAATCCAAAGTCTAGACCCATCATCAGATTGGATTAAAAACTCGTAAATATCTTCTTCTTTTACTTCAAATCTGCCAGTATAAATGATGGCAAAAATTTCTTTTCCTTTTGGTACACCCGGGAATGGTGCAGATAATTTTCGCTCAGTAATGAACAATTTTTGAGCATAAACATAGCCAATTGGGGCAGTTTTTTCAATAGAAGGGTCGTATCCTTTTTTGGGATCCATCCCTTCAGGAGGAATGAAGAAATTGTAAATGGTGCCTTTGAACCCAATCAAAAAAGGTTCAGTACGCCCTAAATCTCCAGGATCTTGAGCGGCCAAAGCAACTACACAAAGAGCGCAAAGAATAGACAGGATTAACTTTTGGGTCATGGCTGGGCGTATTTAGTGAACGATGTGTTATCCATCAGAATAACCCAAATCCACTAAATAGTTACAGCCTTGAGCATAAATAAATTACCTGCCAATCACCATCTTGCGGGATACCGTATTGAGGCCATCGGTGAGGGTGAAGATGTAAAGCCCGGGTGACATGTCAAAAGCCTCAAAAGGAATCCGATTGATGCCTTGCGAAATTTGCACCGGACGGCGCTGAATCAATCTGCCCATGATGTCGAATACACGGAAATCGAATTGACCGCGCAGGTCGGAATCCACTTCAATTTGGGTAAAGCCCGAGAAAGGGTTGGGCAGGTTGCCCATACGCAATTTGGTAGCTGCCAATTCGCGGGTAGAAGAAACGCGGCAGGCAGCAGAGCCCTGTGGGCGAATGTACAAGTAGTAATTGCCTTCGGCAAAAAGCTGGGCATTGGGAAACGTAATGTCGATCGGCAAAACGCTGTTGACTTGTCCTTTGATTTTGAGGTCAGTAACGCCAACATTTGCAGGATTGGTAGGCGTTCCCGAAACGATGATACAACCCTTGGTGCCAGCAGGAAAAACACAATTGGGAGGATTGCAAGTATAACCCAAACCTGTGGGCAAATTTTCCACTGCCTTGGTGGTACTCAATTGAATGTTATTAACAGGAATGTTTCCAAATAAGCCGGCATTGAAACTTTTGGGAACGTTCAATGTAAAGATGAAATCGTAAAAAGTATTTAAACAGGCGGTATCCGAGATGCCTCCTTTGGGATTGGTTTTGGAGTAAGGGAGCGGAAATACCCCATAAGAAGTATCTTTGACAGCAGGATCGGGTTTACAAGTTACAGTTTGAGAAAACAGCGAAGTATACAAGCACAACACAGCCAGGGCAGAAAGTATAATTTTTTTCATAACACCAGTTTAGGTTAGGTTTTTTTGCGCTCTTTTTTGGATTACAGTTTGCAAAATAGGCATTTCAGATGAAAAGGACAATTTTTTAGAAGAGAAAGCCAAGACTTGACAAACTACCCTGAAAGTGAAAAAAAATCACAATTTATAGCCCTTTACCTAAGAATTCATCAAGGTCTTGTTTATCTTTTCAGGGAATTGAAAAAAGAAAAAATGCAAAACCTCCTTCGTTGTTGCCTGACCTGGGCAATTCTGGTCTTTACTTTGAGTCATTCCATTGCCCAAAATGCCCAACTGCGGGGGCGGGTAATCACCATTGACCATGAGCCTCTGGCAGGCGCTTCAGTATATGTTTCTCCTGAGGTAGGGACCTATACCGACACAATGGGCTATTTTACACTCAATCCTGTACCTGGAAACCTAACCTTAACCGTGTCTTTTCTGGGCTTTAAAAACTATACCGTTAACCTGGGTATTGTGGCTGGTCAAACGGTAGAAATGGAAGACATTGTGCTGCAAGCGGAGGCCACCATTTTAAATACGGTCACCTTTACTACTGGCCGTTTTGAGAAGCGTCTGGGTTCGGAAACGGTCTCGATCGAGGTACTCAAACCCAGCCTGATCAACAACAGCAACAAATTTCAACTGGACGATGCCCTGCAAAAAGTACCTGGCTTGACGGTGATTGACGGCCAGGCCAATATCCGTGGGGGTTCCGGGTTTTCTTATGGCGCGGGAAGCAGGGTTTTGTTGTTGATGGACAACATTCCGATTTTGCAACTCGATTCCGGTTTCCCCAACTGGAATGACATCCCGGTTGAAAACGTTGGCCAAATTGAAGTGGTTAAGGGCGCTGCTTCTTCCCTGTACGGTTCGGCAGCCATGAATGGGGTGATCAATTTTCGCACCGCTTTCGCTGAATCCAAACCCGAAACCAAACTCAGCCTGTTTACCTCCATCGTAGACGCACCCGCAGATCGTCGCTTCAAGTGGTGGGACAATGCCCCGCTGACTTTTGGCACCAGCTTGTCGCACAAGCAGAAAATCGGAAAACTGGATCTGGTCGGGAGCCTTTTTTACCTGAATGAAAATTCACACAATCAGGCAACTTTTACCAAATATGGTCGCCTCAGCCTCAATACCCGCTATCGAATTACAGAACGCCTGACTTTGGGGGTAAACATGAATTTCAACAAAGGCAGCAACAGCAATTTCTTTTTCTGGAAAGCAGACAGCCTCAAATACACCCCCTTTCCAGGCACGGTATCCTCCAACAAGCCAGTGCGCTACAACATCGATCTCCATCTGACTTATTTTGATCAAAACGGGAATCGACACAAATTACTCAGTCGTTTCTTCCGAGTTGAAAACAATGTAAGCAATGGGCGTTCGAATTATTCCTCTCAGTATTACGTTGAGTACCAGTTTCAGCGCAACATCAAGTCCCTCAACCTGAATACCACTGCAGGGGCGGTGTACATTGGATCAGATGTAGAGGCACAACTGTACGGAGACACGACATTCAATTCCCGCAATTTGGCAGCTTATCTTGATTTTGAGAAAAAGTTTGGTACAAAACTGACCCTGACCGCGGGCTTCCGCTACGAATCCAACCGCATCAAAAATCCTGGGTTTACATATCCCGGTGGAGTAGTGGCTCCTTCAGATGAAGCCGAAGCAAAACCGGTTTTGCGGATTGGTGCCAATTACAAACTGGGCGACTTTTCATTTTTGCGGGCATCCTGGGGACAAGGTTACCGTTTTCCAACCATTGCCGAAAAATACATTTTCACCAATTTGGGTGGATTCAATATTTCACCTAACCCCGATTTGCAATCGGAAAGAGGGTGGTCGGCAGAACTGGGTCTCAAGCAAGGCTTGAAAATGGGAAGTTTGAAGGGATTCCTGGATATGGCGCTGTTTCGCACTCAATACCAGGATATGATGGAATTCAACTTCATCAATTTGCAGCGGGGCTTTAGTTCCATCAACACAGGAGGCGTGCAAATAACTGGACTGGATGTAAGTTTGGTGGGAGAGATGAAGCTGTTCAATTGCCCAACTGCCTTTACAGCAGGATACCTGTTTATTGATCCCCGTTTTTTGGAATTTGATAGGACTCCCCAGGAACCTGGGGTGACCCCAACACCTGCACAACGCAACGCAATTTATAGTTCTTCTTCCGATAATGTCTTGAAATACCGCTCGCGCAACAGCTACAAATTTGACATTGAAACCCAAATCAAACGTTTTTCCATTGGTTTTGCAGGTACTTATTACAGTTTTCAGGAAGCCATTGACCGGACTTTTGAGTTCATCGTGCCTGGCATCAAAGCATACCGGGAGGCCAATAATCATGGCGTGACGCTGTTAGACCTGCGGGTCGCTTACCGCCCAATCGATAATTTGAAATTCAGTTTTCTGGTGAATAACCTGGGCAATCAGGAGTATGTATCCAGACCCGGATTGATGGAATCGCCCCGTAATTTTGCCTTGAGAATGGATTGGAACTGGTGATTATTTTGTTTCCATTCCTTATATTTACATTCACCCAATTTTTTTCATTTTTCCCAAAACCAAAATCAATGGCAACAGTAAGTGAAGTAATGGCCTTGCTGGAGGAACACCAAAGCACCAGCACCAAAAAGACTTTTATGAACCATGGCGCACGAGAGCCGTTCTTCGGGGTAAAAGTGGGCGACATGAAGACCATCATGAAAACCCTCAAAATCAAGAAAGACCATCAATTGTCGCTGGATCTTTACGCCACAGGTAATTCCGATGCCATGTATTTTGCCGCCCTCATTGCCGACGAAAAGAAAATCAGTAAAGATGACCTGCGCCAATGGGTGAAAGCCGCGTATTGGTACATGCTGTTTGAATTTGCGGTGCCCTGGATTGCTGCTGAGACCCCATATGGACAGGAATTGGGGCTGGAATGGATCGAATCTCCGGAAGAAAATGTAGCCGCTGCGGGCTGGTCGTGCCTTTCGAATTGGTTGCATTTGCAGCCCAATGACCAGTTGGATCAGCAATTGTATCAGCGCCTTTTGGAGCGGGCACAAAAAAACATCCACCAAGCCCAAAATCGGGTCAGGTATACTATGAATGGTTTCATCATCTCGTTGGGTTCGCAAATCCCGGAATTTACAGAAGCCTGCATTGAAGCATCCGAAGCCATTGGCAAGGTAAGGGTGGATATGGGCGGCACTGCCTGCAAAGTGCCCGATGCAGGGGAGTACATCTACAAAATTCAGGAGATGGGCCGGATTGGCAAAAAGAAGAAGATGGCGCGGTGCTAGTAGGGAATATTTTCAAAGCTAATTTCCCTATCTTCGCCCTATGCAAATTACTCCATCACTAACTACTACGCTGTCCAACCTGGGCATTCTTGCACTGAACGAAATGCAGGAGCAGGCCATGCAGAGTTTCCCCAACTCCCCAAATTTGATGCTTTTGGCTCCTACAGGGTCAGGCAAAACCCTGGCATTTTTGTTGCCGATTATGAAAGCGCTGAGGCCAGATGTTGCTGGGGTACAGTGTTTGATCTTGTCGCCTACCCGGGAATTGGCCATTCAGATAGAACGCGTTTGGCAAAAAATGGCCACGGGTTTCAAAGTCAACACTTGCTACGGTGGCCACCCTATGCAAACCGAAATCCGCAACCTGAGTCAGCCGCCGGCATTGCTGATTGGTACGCCTGGCCGGATCGTAGAGCACTTGGCGCGCGAATCCTTTGGAACGGAAAATCTGCACATCCTCATTCTCGATGAATTTGACAAGTGTTTAACCCTTGGTTTTCAGGAGCAGATGGAGATTATCGTCAATGGTTTGCCCTTTTTGGAAAAAAAAGTTCTCGTATCGGCCAGCAACGAACAAAGCATTCCTCACTTTACCGGAATTGTACATCCAAAAATCCTGGATTACACCAAATCAGAAGACAAATCCACCGACGGGCTGCAGGTCAAAGCTGTGATCGCTAAAGACTCCAATCGGATGGAAGCACTATACGAATTGCTGTGTACCCTGGGGCAATCACAAACCCTGGTGTTTTGTAATCAAAGAGACGCCACCGAGCGGGTCGTGAAAGAATTGAGTGATCTGGGCTTGCAAAGTTCTTTTTTCCACGGTGGCATGGAGCAATTGATCCGCGAAAAAACGCTGGTGCAGTTTCGCAATGGCAGCATCGTGGTGTTGGTGGCTTCGGATTTGGCAGCTAGGGGCTTGGACATCCCCGAAGTCAAAAACGTCATCCATTTTGAATTGCCCGACCGGGTTTCAGATTTTGGCCACCGCAATGGCCGTACCGCCCGTATGCACAATGAAGGCTACGCTTTTTTGATTCTGAATTCAGAAACCGACCTTCCTGAATACCTGCCTGGCTTGCCTCCGCTTTTCGAATTACCAGAACTTGCCCCCATGCCCCCAAAGCCGGAGTGGGTGACGCTGTACATCAGCGGCGGCAAAAAAGACAAACTCAGCCGAACCGACATCGTAGGCTTTTTGTCCAAAAAAGGTGAATTGCAAAAGGAGGACGTCGGCAAAATCGAATTGCTGGATCACATGTCTTTCGTAGCTGTCAAAAAGGAATTGGTACGAACGGTTTTGAAAAAAATTGAGGGCGAAAAGATGAAGGGGGATAAGTATAAGATTGAGATTGTGCGGTAGATTGTTGTTTAGGAAAGAAACTGAAAAAGAGGTTTATTTTTTACCAATCCTCTGGAAATCATGCTATTTTGCACATCAAAGCCCATTTTGATTTCCTTTCCTTTTTCAAAAAATCAAAATGAAAACACATGTTTAAGAAGATTCTGTTTGTTTTGGGAGCCATCCTCGTCATTATTCAGTTTATCCGTCCGGAGCGCAATACCTCCAATGACAATACGTATGCCATTTCTACCAAGTATCCCGTACCTGCTGAAGTAGAGTCGATTATGAAGGTCGCTTGCAATGATTGCCACACCAACAAGACCGAATATCCCTGGTACGCCAATATTCAGCCGGTTGGACTGTTTTTGGCCAATCACGTCAATGATGGCAAGCGTCATTTGAATTTATCGGAATTCACCAAGATGAAAATTGCCATCCAAAACCATAAATTGGAAGAAGTAATCGAAACGGTTGACGAAGGGGAAATGCCTTTGCCGTCCTATACATACTTGGGGCTTCACCCTGAAGCGAAATTGAGCGAAGTACAAAAAACGGTGTTGATCAATTGGGCCAGAGCCCAAATGGATTCCATCAAAGCCAATTACCCTGCCGACAGTTTGGTAATGCCTAAGCGCCCGGGCAGACCTGGGAAATAAATTCGGCATCGCCGAATCATACATCATTTGCAGAGGAAACGGAGTAAACTATGGATTTAACCGAGTCCATGTGTTTAATCTGTTGATTTAATCCCACAAAAAACTTAATTTTACCCTACTCAATCGCTTTATCTATATCTATGGAAACGATAGTAGCACCCATTACAAAACTCTCTCAGCTTGATCCTGAAGGTTATTATACCTACGCGGATTACCTCAACTGGAAGTTCCAAGAACGTGTGGAACTGATCCGTGGCCATTTGTTTCCAATGAGTCCGGCTCCCAATTTAACACATCAACGGATAGCCGGAAATTTATATGTTCCATTCTGGCTTCATTTTAAAAACAATCCTTGCCAGGTTTTTTTTGCGCCATTTGATGTTCGTTTACCTATAAGTTTGAAAAAGGGACAAGCTACTACAGTCGTTCAACCCGATATTTGTATCATTTGTGATTCGCAGAAACTGGATGAAAAAGGCTGCAATGGCGCGCCTGATTTGGTAGTTGAAGTACTTTCGCCAGGCAATAGCCAAAAGGAGATGCGTGAAAAATACCGAGTTTACGAGGAAGCAGGTGTAAAGGAATATTGGCTGGTACATCCCTTGGATCGGGAGGTACGGATTTATGCCCTGGATGAAAAAGGCGTTTTTATTGGATTGGCGCCCGTCATTCAAGACGATATCCTCCAGTCGGCCATTTTTCCTGGCCTTGAGATAGACCTAAAAGCGGTGTTTGCGGAAAAATAAAGAGAAAAGGCTAGCTAAAATCGTAGCATCAGGTGAGTACCAGTAGGTTTTTTCCTCGAAAAACAGTTTCTTTAATGCGAAAAATTTTAACACATGTCCGCAGTACCCACACTCAAGCACCCCGCATTATCCGAACGCTTCAATGCGGATGAACCCCGCGTAGATTGGCACGATGCAACCCTATGGTGGATCCGAGAAAAGCGCGACAAAGCTGCCCATACCTTATATGAAGATTGGGAATCCTTGCGCAATGCCGCTTCGGCCATCAAAGACAATGTGCTGGGCAATTTGGCCGATTACCTCACCCAGTTTGAGCAAAATGCCCTGGCCAATGGGATACAGGTTCACTGGGCAGCCGATGCAGTTGAGCACAATCAAATTGTATTGTCCATCCTGAAAGACGCGGGTGCACAGCGCATGGTCAAGTCCAAATCCATGCTGACCGAAGAATGCCACCTCAACGAATACCTCGCTGAAAACGGCATCGAAGTAGTGGATACCGACCTTGGCGAACGCATTGTCCAATTAGCGGGAGAGCCACCCAGCCATATTGTAATGCCCTGCATCCATTGGAAGAAAGAAGAAATCGGTGAACTGTTTCACGAGCACCTGGGCACTCCCAAAGGCAATGCCGATCCACAATTGCTGACCGAAGCGGCACGACAACATTTGCGCGATAAGTTCCTTACCCGCCGCGTCGCCTTGACCGGGGTAAATTTTGCGGTAGCCGAAACCGGTGAATTTGTGGTATGCACCAACGAGGGCAACGCCGATATGGGTGTACACCTGGCCGATGTGCACATTGCCTCTATGGGCATTGAAAAAATCATCCCACGACGGGAACACCTGGGAGTATTTTTGCGCTTGTTGGCACGCAGTGCAACCGGACAACCGATCACGACTTATTCCAGCCATTTCAAAAAACCGCGCGATGGCGCGCAGATGCACATCGTATTGGTAGACAATGGGCGCAGTCAACAATTGGGGCGTGAAGCGTTTCGCAATTCACTGAAGTGTATCCGCTGTGGTGCCTGCATGAATACCTGCCCGGTTTACCGCCGCAGTGGCGGGCATTCTTACCACAATGCGGTAGCTGGCCCCATTGGCGCTATCCTGGCTCCCAATCTGGATTTGAGCAAATACTCGGATCTGCCATTTGCTTCTACGCTTTGTGGATCTTGCTCCAATGTTTGTCCGGTAAAAATCAATATCCACGAGCAATTGTACGAATGGCGGCAAGAATTGACCCGCAATGGCAAGGTAGATTTTGGCAAAAAAGCAGGCCTAAAAATAATGGCTACCGTATTGTCCAACCCTGGATTGTACCGAAGCATGGGCAAAATGGGGCGTTGGACTTTGCGGAACATGCCCGGTATGGTCAATAATTCGCTGAATCCCTGGTTCAAACAGCGAGACATGCCCGAAGCACCGACGGAATCTTTCCGGGAATGGTATTTAAAAAATCGCAAGTAGCAAAAATCAGCGCATGTCTAATTCACGCGAGCAAATTTTGGCCAAAGTACGGGCCAACCAACCGCAAGACGAACGCCCCTTGCCGGATTTGAGTGCTTTTCCTGCCCGCAGCAGTGAATTGCAGGATCAGTTTATGACGGTTTTGAGTTTGATTGGCGGCAAGGCCATCAAAGTGGCTAACTATGCAGCCATAGAGGAGTATTTGCGAAGCAACCCTCAACATGGGCGCATGGTTACTTCAATCCCGGAATTGTATGGTATAGCCAAGCCCATTTTAGCCCCTGGTGATCCACACGAGTTGGCCGATGTGGAACTGGCGATCATTTCAGGTGAATTTGGCGTAGCCGAAAACAGTGCCATCTGGGTGACCGAAAACAATTTTGTGCAGCGGGCGACCCCCTTCATTTGTCAGTACCTGGCCATTGTACTGCCTGCGCAGCAAATTTGTGCCAATATGCACCAGGCATACCAACGCTTGCAGGGGCTGGAGTACAACTTCGGCGTATTCATCGCAGGCCCATCCAAAACTGCGGATATTGAGCAATCTTTGGTGCTTGGCGCACATGGCGCCCGCACCATGACGGTTTTTTTGTTGGAAAACTAAAACGCTGAATTTACTTGTTGTCTTTCAATAGGATATGCACCCGCAAAAGGGCCATGATCGACAAACCATCGGTGATTTCGCCCCGCAATACCATATCGACTGCTTCGCTTAATGGGAGTTTTTTGACTTGCAATTCTTCAGTTTCTTCGGGTTCAGCTTCGCCATGGGTAAGTCCTTTGGCCAGGTAAGCGATGCCATACTCGTCGGTAACCGAGTTGGAGGTATGAAAATCGATAATTTGAGTCCATTCACTGGCTTGCATCCCGGTTTCTTCCTTTAGTTCCCGCTTGGCCGTTTCCAGTGGATCACTTCCTTTGGGACAGCCTCCTTCGGGAATTTCCCAGGTGTACAGATCCAGGGCGTAGCGGTACTGGCCAACCAGCCAGGTATTGCCTTCATCGTCAACAGGTACGACGCCAATGGCTATGTTTTTGAAATGAACCACTCCGTAGATTCCAGGAGTGCCAGCAGGAGTAAGCACTTCGCGGTGGGTGACGCTGATCCAGCGATTGGCGTATGCCTCTTGAATCGAAAGGGTTTTCCAGGGATTTTGCATGACAACAAATTTATATAAAAAAAACGGGCAACAGTGTGAACTATTGCCCGTTTGGTGCAAATATGTAGAAAAAGCCTTATTAGACTTTTTGAAACGAGAGACTGCTTGGCTCAAAAAAGGTCTTTTTCCCTTGCTTTTCGTTAATTTTCTCGTCCGTAGCGCTGCTACGCACTCAAAAACAAGCCTCAATCAAGGGAAAAAGACCTTTTTTTGATCTCAATCGCTCTCGTTACAAAAAGTCTATTGTGAAAGCAATTGCTCACCGGAAGTTCCGATGTTGCTTGCCAACAAAGAAGCGACAATACAAAGGATAAACAGCGCAGCCGCTAAACCCCAGGTAATCTTTTCCACAATTTCAGTTGAACCCGCTGCTCCAAAGAGTTGGTTGGCTTGGCTGCCACCAAATGTTGAGTCAATACCGCCACCTTTAGGGTTTTGGATCAAAATGAAAAACATCAACGCGAAACTGACCAATGCGATGACTATAGTAATTAACGTCATGATAAACTTTTTTTGATCAATTCAATTTGAGCTGCAAAGAAAGTATCTTTTTCTGGAAAAAGCAACTTTAGCCGTTCATATACTTCAATTGCTTTGTGGTATTGTTTTTGAGCCAGCAACAATTTTGCCCAGGTTTCGGAGGCCATTTTGTCACTGTCTACAATACTTTGCCAGGCTTTTTTGCTCACTTCGTTTTTGCTTTCAACACTGCCAATGTGCTTGTTTTTGCTTCGATCTACATCTTCAGTCTCCAGCAATTGTTTCATCGACTGTTGAATGGCGCTGCTTTGTGCCGTATTTCCCCAACTGTTGAACGCTTTTTTGGGCGTTGGAATAATGGGGCTTGGAGCAGCAGGCGTTGATGGATTGGGTAGGGGAGGAAGGGGCAAAGCCTCAATTGGACTTTCCTCAACTGGGATATTAGGAGGAGGCACAAACAAAGAAGTCAATTGCTCAGTCAAGTCAATTTCTTCTTCGGTTCCTTCCCAACTTCCGTTCCAATTGCTGAGGCTTTCGTCGGGTTTGTCAGGTGCATCAATCGCAATGGGCGGCGCCGGGTCGATGGCCATGGTTTGACTGGAACTGGGATCCTCGTAGGTGCCCAATGCAATTTTTTCCAAATCAGATTGTACTGCAGTGAGGTCTTTGAGCTCCAAAAAGTCTTCGCCCAGGTGGTACGCTTCTTCGATGGGCTTGCTTCGCTGCTCGCGCATCAGTTTCAAGCGCTTGTACAAGTGCTTGCGGTCGATGGCGTAAGTGGCCGCTTTGCCCAGAGTTTTCTCTCGATCAGGATGTTGATCCAATTCCGACTTTTCCTGGAGCAATATTTGCAGATTGTGACAATAGGGGTATTGCATCACCATGGTGCGTAGTTCCTCCATCGGCAATTGATACAAGTGCGCGTATTCCTTTAGCAGATTTGCGAAGCTTTCTGCATTCATGTTGTGTAGACAAAGTGGTTTTCTGAAAAAACGGATGGTAAGGACAAGTTTTGAATGTTCTTACAAGGTGTATCCGTTAATTGAAACGCAATGTAGTAAAAAAACATTGACATTGTACCCCAAAACCACTATTTTCATCATTTTACCCATTCCAGGACACATTTTCTTCCACACAAACGTTATCATTGCAACATCATTGATTCACTTTTATCCATAGTCCCATGCAACAAAATTTACCCAACAACCGATTTGGGCGTTTCCTGCGTATGATTTGTGCAGCGCTATTTGCTTTCCATAATCCAGTCTTCTTTGGATTTGTCCCTTTACCAGCAAGGATAAAACACACAACTTCTCCAACGAAGGCCTATTTTCCTTTCAACCAAGAGAATAGGTAGTCCACATTTATTTTGTGATCTTTGCAACGATTTACCCCGGCTTTTACCTTCAGCTCCTTTGTGTTTTTCGAGGTTTTATCTAACTGTACACCAATTATGAGAGAAGCTATCCGCACCATAGTATTGTGGGCGATATGTATATTTTGGCTATCTACGGAAGGTGCTGCGCAAAATTGTTCGGCAGCAGCGGGAAACTTTTTGACGCCAAACATGATCACTTGTCCCAATGATTCCATCCAGGTCACCATCAACGGCGCTTTTGCTGGAAACGGGTATGTTACCGAATTCTGGCTTTGTGACACCAATCGGATTTTTCTGACCAAGGCCAGTTCTACCGGAAAATTTGGCTCAAGACCTTCTGGCAAATATTTAGTCTACGCCTATAATTTTGACCAAAGCAACAATGCCCAATTTCCTCCTCGAGTTGACAGCAGCACCGCCCGGGTGAAATTGTCTACTAGCGGTTGTTTTGCATTGAGTGATTCGCTGGTGGTTTTGATCAAAGACTCGACCCGTCCTACCGCAGTATGTCAAAGTGTGCAAATTTACCTCAATTCCAGCGGGGTAGCAGTTGTAAATGCTGAAACCATGGGGATAGGCAGCAGCGACAATTGTGGCGCTTTGAAAAGCTTTGAGGTCAGTCCCAGTCGCTTTACCTGCGCCAATCTGGGTGAAAATCTGGTGATCCTTACCGTTAAAGACAGCAGTGACAACATCAGTATCTGCTCCGCCACAGTAACCGTTCTGGACACTCTTAAACCACTGGCAAAATGCAAGAACATCACCGTTTTTCTGGATGAAGAGGGTACGGCCAGTATCCGACCAAAAGACATAGACGATGAAAGTGTAGACAACTGCGGAACACCCGAATCTTTGACGTTATCAAAATCGGATTTTTCCTGTTCAGACATTGGGGTGCAATCTGTAACCCTTACGGTAACTGACCGCAGTGGCAATCAGCAGATTTGTGTTGCCAATGTGACTGTGCGTGATACCATCAAACCCCAGGTTGTATGCCGAACCACTACCTTGTTTTTGGGGTCTGATGGGCAGGCTACATTATTGCCCACTTTGATCACTGCCAGCAGCAGCGACAATTGTGGCGCTTTAACCTATCGATTAAGCCGCCGAATTTTTTCATGTGCCGATCGTGGCCAGATGCAGGTAACCCTTTACGGAACGGATGCAGGAGGAAATGTCGACAGTTGTACCACCACGATTACCATTGTTGATCAGGTGAAACCCACTGCCCGATGCAAAAACATCAGCGTATACCTGGATGCAACGGGCAAAGCGCTGGTCAATCCCAATCAGGTAAACAATGGCAGCACCGACAATTGTGTACTGGATAGCCTGGTATTGAGCAAAACCAGTTTTACTTGCGACAACCTCGGTGAAAACCTGGTGACCTTTACCGTGTACGACGCACAGCGCAACAGTGCTTCCTGTTTGGCCTCTATCATGGTTTTGGACACCTTGCGCCCCGGCTTCCAATGTGCCAGTGATTTGTTGGTCAATTCCAATGACGATGGCGACAAGGATTGTGGCTACACCGTAACCAACAATCGCCTGGATCCCAGCAATCTCAGAGACAACTGTGGCATCAAGCGGGTTTACCACAATTATAGAACTGCACCGAAGGATACTACCTTGCAAGGAGCAACTTTTCCATTGGGGCTGACTAAAATTATTTGGACGATAGAAGACAATCAGGGGCTAAAGCAAACTTGTACGGTCAATGTAACTGTAAAAGACATATTGCCACCCGTTCCGGTTTGCAAAGATACTGTGCTGGTAAAGTTGGGCGCAAATGGAACCATACGAATAGATTCATCCACGGTAGACAATGGCAGTTACGACAATTGCCGTATCGCTCGCTTTACCATCAATAAAGTAGATTTTTCTTGCCAAAATATTGGATTCCAACGCATTGTTCTCACTTTGAAGGATGCCTCGGGGAATACCGCTACCAAAACTATCGTGCTGGGCGTTTTGGCTGGTACAGCTTGCCCTTCACCAAAAATCACCAATTCCAAAGGGCCAAAGATCGGCGATCCTTGTACCTGTAGGGGCAATGGGGCTTTTGATGAAGAAATCGTGATTGGGCCAGCATTGCCCAATCAAATCTGGCGCGTAAAAAGCACTACTCTGCGCGATACAGTCAATCTGAATGTTTACGCCGTAGGAACCTTGTTTCGGGAAGTAAAAATCAAACCCGATTCCAGTATTTATGTGCTGAGAGGGGTGCACCTCGATGGGCAAGGCTATACGCTAGTAGCAGAGAGTCCACTTTTTTCCAATACCTTGAGCATTTCCAATCTTTGTAAATACCCCAAGCCACAGTTTTTCGATTTGGATAATCCTATTTGCTTGTTCACTCCTGCAATAACCCTCACAGGCAATGGTGGTGCTGGTGTGCAAGGCAGTGGCAGCTTTAGAATCAATGGACAAACAGCAACGGTGTTCAATCCCAAAACCCTGGGAATTGGTACGCATCAGGTAAGCTATACCTTTGATGCGGGCAATCCGGCTGGAAAACTGGAACCCAAAGATGTGGGTTGTACCACGGTTTTGACCAAACAGGTCGTGGTACTCAATACTCAACCCAATTTTTCCTGCTTTTCCGACATCAGCATCAATGTCAACAATTCCTGTGAGATACTGATCACCCCAGACATGCTGATGGTCAATAAGTTTGCCTGTTACGATGATTTTGAGGTGATTTTAAACGTCGACAACCAGTTGGTGCCGAACCCAGTGCCTCCAGCATATGTTGGGCGCACTTTGGTTGGCTTTGTCCGCTTTAAACCCAATCTCAATGTTGCTTCTTGCCGAACCAATGTTGTTTTGCGCGACATCACTGGCCCTGAGATCAAATTTTGCCCTGGGGATAAAGCAAATATGCTTTGTACGGATTTTGATTCTATTTTCAACAATGTCAAAACCATCGACCCAGCTTTTCGGAATTACACTGGCCGCCCGATCGTCCAGGACAATTGTACAGGCACAACCTTGACTTTTAATGACGTGGTGGTCAATTTTGCCAATTGTCACCCCAATTACGTCAAGGGCATCATTCGTACTTTTACAGCGAAAGACAAATTTGGCAATGCCTCTACTTGTGTTCAACAGTTCTTTTTCCGCCGCCCGGCTACAATTAATTTCCCGAATGATACTCTGGTGAAAACCGACTGTGCCAAGCCTGCTTTGCCCAACGATGCCTTAGGAAACCTCAGCCCCAACATCTCTGGCAAGCCCTGGTTCATCAATGGTTTTGGAAAAAAAGTAAACGTTGACAATTCTTCTACCCTTTGCAATTACGCGGCCAATTATACCGATCAAAAAATTCCGGTATGTGGCAGCCGCTACGCCTTGTTGCGCACCTGGCGCATTTTGGATGGCTGTGATCCCAGTCGTTTGTTGGAAAAACGCCAATACATCGAAGTAGGAGATTTTGATGCGCCCATCGTTAGCAATCCTGAATTGGATCTGGACAAAAACGGGATCATCGATGATACCCTGCGGTACAGTGTGACTCCATTCAATTGTTTGGCCACCTTTGCATTGCCTTCCCCCAAAATCAAGGATTGTTCGAGTACCACTGTTACCACAGAAATTTACTCCTGGCAGCCAGAAACGATTTCCGGATTCCCCACCGGGCGGATCATTTGGGTGAAACTGGATCTGCCCGTCGTCAATGGCCAGGTGCAAAATGTGCCACTGGGGACGCACTATTTCATTTTTAAGGTCAGAGACATTTGCAATCAATTGACCATCGACACCGTGGCTTTCAAGGTACTGGATCGCATTGCGCCAACCATGATTTGCAACAACGACTTGAACGTTTCCTTGAGCGGGGGTGGAACTGCGCGGATATTTTCTTCAGACATCAATAAAACCAGTCGCGACAATTGCGACAATACCAACCTCAAACTGGAAGTTCGCCGATTGTTTACTGCCGAATGCAGCCCAAACGGAGTCCAGGAATACAGCCAATGGGGAGATTTTGCTGACCTAACTTGTTGTGATGTGGGCAAATTGGCTACCGTGGAGCTTCGGGGAACCGACCGATTCGGAAATTTCAATACCTGCATTACCCGCTTTATTGTTGAAGACAAACTCAACCCGATTTGTACGCCACCTGCAGATCAACTCATCAATTGCGATGCCTTGCCTAGTGGTTTTGACCCTACCAAACTAAATGAATTGCAAACCAGGTTTGGCGTGCCCAGTGTATTTGACAACTGCTCGGCAACTTGGGAAGAATTACCCCCTGCTGTTGCGCTCAACAATTGTGGCGTGGGTTCAATTACGCGGAAGTTCCGGGCCAAAGATGCCATTGGCAATTTTTCGGATCAAATTTGTGAGCAAGTCATCAGTGTGGTAGCGGTACACAATTATGAAATCAAATTCCCCAAAGATGCGGTGAGCTATTGCGGAACTCCGGTGGCAGATACCCTCTTTTTGGATGAACTGGCTTGTGATAAATTGGCTTTCAACGTAGAAGACAAGCAATTTACCGTAAATGGTGGAGGCTGTTACCAAATCCTGCGTACCTATCAAATCATCAATCTGTGCGAATACGATGATGCGTCTCCACCCACGATTCTGAGTCGCGACATGGATTGTGACCAAATTGCCGGAGATGAAGACCTTTGGCTGATGGTACGACCCAATGGCGTTACTTACCTGGATAAAGACAACCGCGAGACCAACGTTTTTCCCCGCAACAATGAACGTGGACGCTCCTGTGATGGGCTGGGTAACCCAATTGGGCATTGGAGCAGCAGCAACAGCAATCCTGCTTTGAAATCAAAAGGTTTTTGGCAGTATACCCAATTCATTACGGTGATTGATACGGTTAAACCCAAAATCGTGTACAACCAGCCCGCACCATATTGTAGCAACAACAGCACCACCTGCGATGCTGCCATAGATCTACCCTTTGCGATCAATGAAAACTGCACCCCAGGAAGTTTGCAAATCAAAGTTTGGATTGACCTAAACAATGACGGCAGTCTCGACCGGCAATTGGCAGCAAACGAAATTCAAGGGACTTACCCCAATTACCGGCTCAAGGGCATATACGCTTTGGGTACACATTCCTTCCGGGTAGAAATCAAGGATGCCTGTGGCAATACCGGTTCTCAAGTATTGGTGTTTAAAGTGATTGATTGTAAAGCACCGTCGCCCATATGCAGAAGTGGCATCACCGTTACATTGCAAGCGCTCGTTCCCGCTCGCGATATCGATGGTGACGGCAAAGAAGACCTGGCTTATGCGGTGGTCAAAGCAATCGATTTTATTGCCAGCCCTACCCAGGATTGTACGGGGCCAGTTCGGTATTCCATCAACCGCGAAGGCGCTAAACCCAATCTCAAACAAGACACTTTATTGTTGACCTGCCCAGATGAAGGAACGGTCATTGTTGAAGTCTATGCCTGGGACAGTGCCAATAACCCCTTTGCACTGCAACCCGATGGCCGCTTGGGCGGCCCCAATAGTGATTATTGCCTGAACTTCATCAACGTCCAAAACAATGGGGAAATCTGTATTCCAGTGCCACAAGGTGCTTTGGGTGGAGTGATCCAAACCGAATTGAAACAAGCACTCTCCAACGTAGAAGTTACGCTGAGTGGTCAGGCTTCCAATCGAACCAATACAGCTTCTGATGGTAACTATGTCTTCAACAACCTGATCGAAGGCAACGACTATACCCTGACTCCACGCTTGAATACCGACCATGTCAATGGTGTGTCTACGTTTGATTTGATCTTGATCCGCAAGCACATTTTGAATGTAAACGCCTTGAACTCGCCCTATAAATTGATCGCAGCAGATGCCAATGCTTCTAAAACAATCACCACGCTGGACATGATTTCGATTCAAAAATTGATCTTGAATCTTGATCCCGCTTTCAAAAACAACACCAGTTGGCGCTTTGTAGATGCCAATTACCGCTTTCCTGACCCTACCAATCCATGGGCGCAAAACTTCCCGGAGAGCTTCAGTGTCAACAATCTGAGCGGTAAAAAACTCAGTGCCAGCTTTATTGCTGTGAAAATTGGCGACGTCAATGGTTCTGCCAATCTGGGCCTTATGGCTACTCCCGAAGTTCGTTCCGAAAACGAACCCCTCTGGATTGACTTGGATGACCAAATACTGCAAGCCGGACAAGAATATGC